>WJJX01000041.1 GCA_014729445.1 Candidatus Moraniibacteriota bacterium
TCGATTAATTTAACCTTTGGTTTGTATCATTTGGGCGAAAAATCGGTTGTCGATGAGCCCTTGTGGATTTCAAATGAGGGAAGAGTTTTGGATTTTTGGGACAATTTAAAAGAGGGCGAGCTTTGGAAGACCAAAATAAGCGATAAACCTGGCGTAACGGTCGCGATCATCTCCGGGCTTGGACTTAATTTTGTCCAAAGAGAGGAGATTGCTCCCGAAAAAACTGTTTCCAGCAGCAAACCGGTAAAGGTCAATTTTAGTTTTCGCTTTCCGATTTTGATTTTTAACCTGTTAATGCTTTTTGTTTTTTATTATTTTCTAAAAAATTTATTCAACCAAAACACCGCTTTATTTTCCTTGGTTTTTATCGGGACCTCGCCGGCTATCATCGGCCTTTCGACCATTGTTAATCCGGATGCGCTGCTGTGGTCCTTTCTGCCGATTTCCTTATTGAGTCTGCTGACTTTTTTAAAAAACCAAAAAAATCATTTCCTGTATTGGTCGGGTGTATTTTTAGGGTTGGCGCTTCTGACTAAATATGTCGCCAACATACTGTATGTCTTTTTTATCTTTTTGTTTTTCTTCAATTTAGTCCTTAATTACAAAAAAAGTAAAAATTCAAGTTTTAGCGAAACAGCTAAAAAATGCCTTAAAGATTATCTGGTCTTAGTTGCGATGTCGCTTATGACTATTTACCTGCTGCTGCCGGAAATTTGGGTCAACCCGGGTCAAATCCTGAAGCTGACTTTGCTGTCCGAAGCCTTTATCAAGGTTTATCCGTTATTTTTGATTATTCTTGCCCTGCTGGCCCTGGACATATACTTATTAAAAAGCTTTGTTCTTGAAAAACTGCACAATTTTTTTGCCAAATCCAGAAATTTAATCGTTAAATTAATTTCAGTGGTTTTTCTTATATTGGTGGGCTTAACCCTGGTCAATGTTTTTTCCAAAATGAAACTTTATGATTTTGAAGCCGTCCTTTTATCGCCCCGGTCTCCCTCATTTCCCGACGATTTTTTCCAAATGATGTTTACGGATTTCTATATAATCTGTTTCGGCATAGCGCTTACAGCCTTTATTCCGATCGTCTTTTTGTTAATCAAAAATATCTTTTACAAAAAATCAAAAACCGAGAATTTTTATTGGTCCGCCTGTCTTTTGATTTTCATCCTCCTGTACTACCTTGGCTCCACTGTAAACGAGGTAATCGCCACGGTCAGGTATCAAATCATCATTTTTCCCTTGATGTTTATTTTAGCCGCTATCGGAGTAGATGAATTTTTTCTAAGTTTAAAGATCAAAAATAAAACCAAAGATTACCTAAAAATAGCTTTGTTATGCTTATTTAGCTTGATCTCAGTCTATAACCTATATTCCATCAAGCCCTTTTATCTTAGTTACGCCAACAGCCTGCTGCCCAAAGAATATATTATAAACTTAAAGGATATGGGTGAAGGCAGCTATGAAGCCGCGGAGTATTTAAACAGCCTGGCCAATCCAGAGGAGTTGATTGTCTGGACCGACCGAAGAGGCGTTTGCGCCTTTTTCAAGGGAACCTGCCTCAGCGGACAGGACGATTTTTACCAAAACGAGGACAAAATGGACTACCTGATCCTGTTCGCCGGCAACCGCAACCGAACCGTAAGAACCGTCCACGCCGACTATTTGCGCGAACTCTACACCGTGGAAGGGCCGTCCGATTTCTACCTCAAAAAAGGCACCCGAGAAAAAGACTTTGTCAAAGTCATCAATGCAAAAAAAATTGATAAGTACAACAATTAATGCTATTCTCTTTTTAAGCTGGGGAGAATAGGCAAAGGGCACAATAGAAAAAGATGCAGGACAAATAAGGGTTTTTTAAAAAATTCAACACAAGTTATATAAAAATTAATAAAAAAAAATGGATTACCAGCCTGGCCAAAACGAAACCAATAAAATACAAATGTCGAAGTTAACGATTGCCGGTTTCGGTTTTCTCTTCGTTTTATTGATTGGAGTTGCGAGCTATCTAGTCTTTATAACCAGTAATCTGGTTAAAGAAAAAAATCGGATCTCTCAAAAGTTGGAAGCCGAGCAATCAGAACCCAAACTCGAAACAAGCTTGCCTCATGCCGACTCGGTAGAACAAACAGAAACCGAAATTAAAGAAGAGTCGACTCCTGAAACAATAGAGAGCGAAGGGGCGGTCTCTCGTTTGTTAACGGTAGACTGGTTCGATCAGCCTGTTCTTGTCCAGGAGAAATCGCCGGAAGAAAGACTCTATATTGTAGGTAAAGTAGCCTCAGGTCAATATTCGGGGAAAGAGGTGTATTTGCATTACGAGATAGGAATGGGAGCTTGGCCTGTTCACTACATCAATCTAGACAATGGGGAAAGACTTGAATTTGGAGAGGATAAAAGCGTGGGGCTTAAGGGGGTTCATGATCTAGCGGAGAAAATAATGTTTCCTGGCTCCAATGTAGAGCTAATTAAGGGTTATGCCAACCGAATGCAGCAGGACACCAAAAAACTTAGGAAAGTTTTTACCCATCGCGTTTTGGGAGATTTTTATTTGAACGAAAACGGCTGCTTTGTAACGCAACTTCCCGATCATACGGAAATAGCCTATACGATGAAGGTGCCTTTTATTTCCAAAGAGCGCAATCAAATGGATATTTTTTTCGATGATGGTTCGAAAAACAAGGAAGAGTACGATTATGAGGTTACTCAAGGCTGTGCAGGTCAATGCCGAAAATTAAGGGTTCGAGAGGAAAGCGGCCTGGAAAGCCGCCTAAAACCTACGGCAAAATCTCCGGGCGGTGATATTATCTGGGAGCTTAAGGACAATAATGATCCTCTTTTGAAGGAGTTATATAATGATAAAAATACCGTTGCCTATTTGAATAATAATGGTCAAAACAAATACAGCTATGAAGAATTCATCAGTTATCACCCGATTCTTTATTGGAAAGATCCGCTGGGCAGATGGATTGAGTTTAGGAACACAAGATTTATCATAGCCGCCGAAATGTGTAAGCCGGTTATTTATCTTTATCCAAAAAAAGATACCCGAGTTCAAATAAAAGTAGAACCAAACGGCGGGTTCACTTTTACGGATCCGCAATATAATCAGGGATGGGATGTTTTAGCCTATTCAAACGGTAAAATAAAAAATCTGGCCGATAATAAAAATTATCCTTATCTTTTCTGGGAGGGTATTGGTTTGGACTATCCGAAAATCGAAAAAGGATGGATTGTTCAAGATAACGAACTGGAAACTTTTCTGGAGGAAAAATTACAATTATTAGGCTTAAACAAAAAAGAAATTCGGGATTTTAACGACTATTGGATTAAAAGGTTAAAAGAGGATGCTTACCCACTTCATAAAATCGCTTTTTTGGATAAATCTACATTTGACGAATTGGCGCCTCTGGAGATAAAAGGGGAGAACCCTGATAAAATTATTCGAGTGTTTATGACAGCTCAAGGGGTTGAAAAATACGAAAAAATTGAGCCTCAAAAATTGCCCCAAACTCCTAGCAGGAAAGGTTTTACAGTCGTGGAATGGGGCGGTGCTTTATTAAAATAAATGCGACGTCTTTTAATTTTTGGCTTCATTGGATTGACAAGCCTGATTTTTATCCTGACAGCTATCGATTTTTGGCTGATTGGATATATTAAAAAATCAAAAAATAATTTTGATAAATTTCATTTTGCCCAACACCTGAATAAGGATCTTTATCCCGAGATGAAAAACGAGGGGGAAAGCAAAGAGGAGGGAGTTTTGGGAGGAATTATTTCACATCATTTCATCACCTCTAATCAAATGAGGGATTTCTTTTTAAAGCTCAAAGAGAATCGATACGAGACCATTGTTATTATCGGTCCAAATCATTTTCAAAGCGGGAATAGGCCCATTTTGGTTTCAGAACTGCCCTATAAAACTCCCTGGGGTATTTCCTATCCCAATCAGGATTTGATTTCGAAATTAAAAAAAAATCAAGCCGTTTTCTCTGATGATAAAGCCTTTACACATGAACATTCCATAGCCTCGCCTATGGGTTTTATCAATTATTATCAACCGCAGGCCGAAGTGGTGCCGATAATTTTAAAGAAATCGGTCGATATTCAGTCCTTGGACAAATTGGTCCAGAGTTTGGACAGGCATTTAAGCAAAAATACTCTAGTAATCGCCAGTGTCGATTTTTCCCATCATTTAAACGAAACCGCCGCTCTTTTTCACGACGAATTAAGCCTTGGCGTAATTAACGATTTTGACTATAATCGGATTTTTAATCTTGAGATAGACAGCCCGCCTTCGATTTATGTTTTACTAAAGTATTTGGAGCTGCGGGATTCGAAAAAAATGATCATTGAGGCAAAATTAAACTCGGCCGATCTTCTCAATCAAAAGACCATGGAAGACGTAACTAGTTATTTATTTGCCTATTTCAAAAAAGGCTCTATTGCGGAAACTGAAAATACAACTTCTATGCTTTTTTTAGGAGATGCCATGTTCGATCGAAAAATTAAACATTTAATCAAGGGAGGAAAAGATCCTTTTGAAAAGATTAAAGGTCCTGAGGGCAACTTCTTGAAAGGAACCGATTTTAATATTTTAAATTTGGAGGGGCCGATCGGCCAGAACATAGAATGCGAGAAAAAAACGGTTTCTTTCAGCTTCTCTCCGGCAATAGCTGATTTGCTTAAAACCAACAGATTCAACTTGATAAATTTAAATAACAATCATATGCTTGATTGCGGAAATCCGGGTTTACTCCAGACACAAACGATTCTTGGCGAAAAGGGAATAGAGTATTTAGGGGGAGTCCAAATCAAAGATAACGTCAAGCTAAGAAAGATAAACGATAAAACGATCTTGTTTTTGTCCATAAACGCAATTGGCATAAACAGCGAAAAGCTGGATCAATATCACAAGCAAATAATCGCTCACAAGGAGCAGAGCGATCTAGTTGTTGCAAACATTCACTGGGGCAGTGAATATCATAAACATGCCTCCAAAGAACAGCAAATCATCGCCCATGATCTTATAAATCAAGGAGTTGATTTAATTATCGGACATCATCCTCATGTAATTCAAGAGTTGGAGATATATAAAAACAAACCTATTTTTTATTCGCTGGGAAATTTCATTTTTGACCAAGAATCGCCGGAAACCAGGCAGGCGCTGGGAGTAGGCTTTGTTTCGAATAAAAAATACCATCGGTTCTATTTATTTCCTATAATAATTGAAAACTATCAGCCTAGATTAATCGATCCTGGAAAGAGCTTGCTGTTTTGCCAAGAGTATCTTAAAAAATACGAATTTAAGGAGGGATGTTATTTTTCCCTGGATCAATATTAAATACCATTGTACGGATTTTTTCGCATTGCAGTTTTTGTTTCAATGTTATATCCTAAGTCTTAAGAGAACTCCTTTTTCAAGAAGGAAAGAATTTTAATTTTTGATCACTTTACACATTATTAGCAACAAAGAACAAGGCCTGGAAGGATTCGAGAACGATAGGTATGTTAAGGTTGAAGCCGGGGGATCGTATGAAGGAAATTTCGAAAATCGTATTTTTTATTCCGATTCAGATAACCCCCTAGAAAAGGTTAAACTTGGTGGAACTTTTAAAAATTGCATTTTTAACTTGAAGCTAAAAGGAGAAGAATCAAGCGTAAGTGGAGATTTTATCGATTGTACCTGCGCATCGCTGAAAATGTCCGGGGTTCCTTTCAACCCCACTGTAATAAATTCAAAAAATCAAATTAGTAAAGAATATATTGAAGATCCTGGAATAAAAATCCCTGAACTCACAAGTGAGAATATTTTTTTCAGTCGAGAAATCGAAGAGCCTATATATAACCCTGAGTCGCCTTGGATAAATTATACATTGGTAGAAATTCCAGCATCTGGTGACAAAAAAATAAAGTTAATGGCTGTAGTAATATTTAATTCAGATCAGGGCATCAAAGCAGAAGTTGGCCTTGACGGAGAAAAGATGAGGGTTGGCATTGGAATGATTCCGTTATGTAATTATGATTTGGGTGAAGGCGTTATTTTACAAGGAAATGTGATCTATACTCCGAATGAAGAGAGTTGGAGAACAGATTCAAATGGATTGATTAACCACTGCTCAGATCTTTTGTATAATATGCGGCTAAATGTTGAACATACTTCATTTAAACCGACCGGCGAACAAACATTGATCCTGGATCCCATTAGACCCGTAAGCATTGATGGATCGGAAGGCTTGGGCAAATTAATACAAATGTTTTAAACTTTAAGCGTTGACTCAATTCGTGGACCCATCTAAATAAATCTCTCATTTTGAAAACTAATCCTTCATTCTCTCGTATCAATAAGTACAAGCGGTTCGAACAGCTTAAAAAATAATCATTAACTTGTACTTATGAAAAGTAAAAATAAATTAGCCCTAACAGCCTTTAGCTTGTTAGCCATCGCAGCGGTTGCCTTAACTTCGATCGGAATCGCAAGCGCCGACACCCAAAACGGCCACAGACAACCCGGCCAAGGCAAAGGACCAGGCCCGAGAAATAAAGCCGTAGTCGAAGCCATCGAAAACAACGATTACGAAGCTTTTCTGGAAGCCGCTTCTGATTGGCCCCAAGGAGCAGAAGAAATCACCGAGGAGCAGTTTGCCATAATCGTTCAGGCTCATAACCTAAGAAAGGAAGGCAACGACGAGGAGGCCAAAGAATTAATGGCAGAAGCCGGATTAAATAGAAAAGGACGAATGGGGCGGGGGCAAGGTCAAAGAAATGGAGAACAAATGAAAGAGGTTTTGGAAAGCGGCAGCTATGAAAAGTTCAAAAGCATTTTGGAAGGCGATAAAGTCTTGGAGCTGATTGACAGCGAGGAGAAATTTAACAGGCTGCTTGAAGCTCACAAACTCAGGAAAGAAGCCGATCAAATCATGGAGGAGCTCGGCTTTGAAAGGCCAAACAAAAGACAGGGGCGAGACAACAACTAGTGGCTCTTGCCATAAAGAGATTTCCTGAAACAGAAATTGGGATTAAAAAAACCGCGCTTAGCGCGGTTTTTTTAATCTAAGCTTAAATGATTTGAAATAATTTGATTAGCTTATTTGTATTAACCATAGAGTCAAGTAAAATAAAAAGACTTAAAAGTTAAATTGGATAATGAAACTTAAAGACCTAAGCGACGAAAAGCTTGTGGACTTGGTGACAAACAAAAACAAGGAATATTACTCCGAAATTATTGAGCGTTACGAATCAAAGCTTTTAAGTTACGTAAGAAGACTGACCAGCGGATCTCCAGAAGCCAGAGACATCGTACAAAACACCTTGATTAAAGTTTATGAGAATCTCAAGGGATTCGATCAAAACAAGAAATTTTCTTCCTGGGTGTATCGAATTGCTCATAATGAAGCGATTAATTGGCTAAGAAAGAAAAAGGCCTCGATTTCTCTCGACGAGGACGATTTTAAGGTTGATTTTCTAAAATCAAACGGGAATATTTTTAAAAAAATTACCGACAAGGAGGGCGCTGAAAGAATAAACGCGTTGATAAATGAGCTGCCGCAAAAATATAAGGAGCCGTTTATTTTAAAATTTTTCGAACATAAAACTTATGTTGAAATTTCCGATATTCTAAGAATGCCTAAAAACACGGTAGGCACTATGATAAGTCGAGCCAGAAGAACTCTTAAAAAAGAATTAAAAAAATTGCCATGAACAAACAATCATCCACGGAGATCAAAAAAAATATTATGGGAAAGCTTAAAAAGAACGAGATCAAAATGAAAGCCCGCTGGACCTTTTTGGCGAAAAAAATCGGTCTTCAAAGCGGCGTTTGGCTTGCTCTCGTCCTGCTCATCTTTCTTGTTAACGCTTTTTTTTACTTCATTAAATCCAACGGACTGTTGTTGCCCCTTCACTATGGCGAAAGCTATATCCAAAAATTTTTTCACAGTCTTCCTTATGATCTGATCTTGATTATCCTAGTTCTTTTTCTGATTTTGAATTTCCTTGTTAAAAAGTTCGATTTTTCCTACAAAAAACCGTTTATTATAGTTCTGGGCGGTCTATTGGGATTTATTATCTTATGGGCCTTTCTGCTCTTTTCAAGCAATTTCAACGCAATGTTAAAGGTCAATCTCCAAAACACCGAAAAAAACATCCCCTATATCAAGAATTTCTATCTCAATCGTTGCGGCTGCGGTTGCGGCGGCATGCATTCCGATAACGGCAAGGTTTGTACTGAGTTAAACTCCCCCTCTTGTCGTTAATGGTTTTTTTAAAGCGGGTTGAAATTTTTTAAACTCTGTCTTGTACTAGTTAATAGCGACCCTGCTTAATAGAACTATAAACAATATAAAGATGAAAAAAATTAAATTCACGATTTGCCAGATCCACTGTAAAAGCTGCACAGCCTTAATCGAAAGCGAACTCAAAGACCAAAAAGGCATTCAATTCGTTAAAGTTGATTTGGATTCCAGCGAGGCCAAAATTAAATTTAACGAAAACCAAATCTCCTTAAAGGAAATTAAGACCCTGATCGAAAAGTTGGGCTACAGCTTAAAAAAAAAGCCTAATCAGTCCAAAAAGCAAACCCTAAAGGCCTACGCAATTTCGGGCCTAGGCCTTTTGATTATAGCGCTGGGTTATCTTTACATTGAAAAAAGCGGATCGCTCGAAATCTTAAGCAGCCTCCAGGAAGCAAATATAAATCTTTTTTTAATCCTCGTGATCGGATTTCTTGCCAGTTTTCACTGTGTGGGAATGTGCGGGGGGCTGGTTGTGGCTTATAGCAGCCAAAAAAAACCAAACGTCAATAAGTTTGGGGCGCATGTCAACTATAATTTGGGCCGTTTAATTTCCTACACAGTCACCGGACTCGTTCTGGGAGGGATTGGCTCGTTTTTCGCCCTAAGTCCCAAATTCGGAAACGTTGTCGTTATGCTGGCAGGCGCCTTTATGATTATAATGGGCTTTTCGTTATTGACAAATCTTAAGATCCTAAAAAAAATAGAAAATTTTCTACCTTCAAAAATCGCCAAATTAATTTTTCTGTTTAGGAAGTCGTCGGTGTCGAGCCCGGTTTTAATCGGCTTGTTGAACGGCTTTATGCCTTGTGGACCTCTCCAGGCCATGCAAATCTACGCCCTTTCAACCGTAAGCCCGGTTCAAGGAGCGGTGGCGATGGCGGTTTACGGACTGGGAACGATTCCGATCATGTTCGGTTTTGGGAGTATTATCAGTCTTTTAAATCAGGAAAGAATTAAGCATGTCACCAAGTTATCGGGATTAATAGTAATCGTTTTGGGAATCTTGATGCTGGGCAGGGGATTTAATAATTCAAAACACTATTTGGTTCAAGACTCCGCCGTTAAGGCTCAAGCCGAACAATTGGTGAAAAACAAAACGGAAAGAGCGACCGAAAAACAAAAAGAATGGCAACCGGTAATCGACCAAGAGGACAATCAAGTAGTCATAACAGAGGTTACCTATGCCGGTTATAAAACCGATACGGTTTATCTCAAAAAGGACACCCCGGTCAAATGGATAATTAAAGGCAAAGAAGTAACTCGCTGTACGGACGAGATTGTTTTATACTTGGCTGGGAAGGAGATTAGGAAAGAAATAAACAATGGGGAGGAGAAAATAATTTATTTCACACCAAAAAAGCCGGGAGAAATAAGATTTTCGTGTTGGATGAAAATGGTTTGGGGTAAATTTATTGTAAAATAAAACTATAGAAATTTAAACTTATTTATTAACTATGAAAAAACAGCTCAATATTCAAGGAATGCACTGTCAAAGCTGTGCGGTAAATCTTGAAAAAAATTTAAAAAAGGAAAAAGGCGTTTGGGAAGCTTCGGTCAGTTTCGCCACCGAAAAAGCCAACATTCAATTTGACGAAGGAGAAGTCGGCTTGGACAAAATTGAAAAAATAATCAACGATTTGGGATTTAAAATAATCAAAAGCCGGAACCGAAAAAAAATAGCAAAGAGCAGGGAAGCCCTTTTGAAAAAACAGAGAAACAAGCTTCTTGTTTCGGCTTTGTTTGGATTACCTCTTTTTTACCTCGCAATGGCGAAAATGATCGGCCTGCCCGGCTTAGATGTTTCTCAAGGCGTAAATATTGTCTTGCAGTTTGTTTTAACCACCATAATAATGGGAGTTAATTATGAAATCTACATTTCTGGAATCAAAAAACTTATTCAAAGAAGCCCTAATATGGATTCCTTGGTCGAGACCGGAACCCTGGCCGCCTATTTCTATAGCTTGGCCGTCCTGGTCATGTTTTTTATAAAACCCGAACTTATCGCAAACGAGCATGTGTATTTTGAAAGCGCCGGGCTTATTTTGGTTTTCATTGCCCTGGGTAAATATCTGGAAACCAAAACCAAGGGCAAAACTACCAAGGCACTGGAAAAATTAATAGGACTTCAGCCCAAAGAGGCCACGATTATAAAAAACAAAAAACAAAGCAAAATTTTAATCGAAAACGTTAAAAAAGGCGATTCCATAGTAGTTTTCCCGGGAGAAAAAATTCCGGTGGACGGCGTGATTCAGGTGGGAGCCTCGGCCGTCGACGAATCAATGATCACCGGCGAATCCGTACCGGTCAACAAAAAAACCGGCGATCATGTCATTGCGGGAACGATTAATCAAACCAGTCAGATAATTTTTAAAGCCTCCAAGGTTGGAGAGGAAACAATGCTCGCCGGTATTATTAAAACGGTCGAGGAGGCGATTTCCAAAAGGGCTCCGATTCAGCTTTTGGCCGATAGAATTTCCTATTATTTTGTACCGTCGGTAATGGTAATAGCCGTTGTAACGGCTATCATTTGGCTTTTGCTAGGACATAGCTTTGTGTTCGCCTTAACGGCCTTTGTCTCGGTTTTAATCATTGCCTGCCCTTGCTCCCTCGGACTTGCCACCCCAACGGCGGTTATGATGGGCACCGGCATTGGAGCCAAAAACGGAATTTTAATTAAAAGCAGTAAGGCTCTCGAGCTGGCTAAAAAGGTCGACACCATAGTTTTCGATAAAACCGGAACCATCACCGCGGGAAAACCCAGGGTAAATAAGATCCTCTCCCTGGACAAGAATCTATCTCAAAGCGAAATTTTGAAACTGGCTTTTTCGCTGGAGAGTAGATCAAATCACCCCCTTGCCAAAGCCGTCGTTAAATATGGACAAAAGAAACGATTAAGCCCTTTTACGGTTGACGATTTTAAGGAAATTCCCGGACTTGGACTTAAAGGCAAAATCAACAAAACAAAATATCTGATAGGCACCCTGGAGCTGCACAGAAAAAACAATGTTGAACTTAAAGACAATCTTAAGATAATCAAAAAACATGAAAATCAGGGAAAAACCGTAATAATACTTTCAAAGGCCAAATCGGTGCTCGGTTTGATCACCTTGGCCGATACCTTAAAAAGAAACGTAGCCCAGGTCATGGACAAGCTGGCCAAGGAGGATATAGAAGTGTTTCTATTAACCGGCGACAATGAAAAAGTGGCCCGTTCGATAGCTCAAAAAGCCAATATCAAAAAAGTGTTTTCCAAAATTCTTCCCAACCAAAAAGCCGAAAAAATAAAAAAACTTCAAAAAAAAGGAAAAACGGTGGCTATGGTGGGGGACGGAATCAACGACGCCCCGGCCCTTGCTCAATCCGACCTCGGAATCGCTATGAGCTCTGGAACCGATATTGCAATAGAGACCGGTGAGATCATTTTGATCAAAAACGATTTAGAGGATGTAGCAAAAGCAATCGATATCAGTAAATTCACCTTAAAAAAGATCAAGCAGAACTTATTTTGGGCTTTTGTCTACAACTCGATCGGAATTCCGATCGCCGCCGGCGCCCTCTATCCCTTGACCGGAATTCTCCTAAGCCCAACCATTGCCGGCCTTGCAATGGCCTTTTCCTCGGTAAGCGTTGTCCTAAATTCGCTCTCCATGAAATACAAGCGGTTCTGACCTGCCTCTAAATCAACTTCTTTAGGAAACATAGACAAACCCGCCAATAAACCCTATAATTCCCCACATAGCCCAAACCAAAGCTAAATCCATTTAATTCTTAAAAAGCTAAAATAATGGGAAAAAGCAGGGAAAGATCAAATGTATATGAAATAAAAACAAATTTTCAAGGATTTTATAAAATAGTTAAAAATATCAATGATGTTCTGCAAAAAGGGGATTTTTTAAGAGGTATCCAAAAGCAAGAAATCATACCAGATTCGCTAGATTCGATTCATCATAAAGTCTTCAAAAGCCAAAATGAGCTGCTTAGGATGCTTAAATTTGATATGGGCGAATTTCAGATTTCTGGACAAAGTATAATAATTCCCCATGCTTTATCAATTAAAGATTTCTTCGCAAACCTTGATTTAAATCCGGATTTATTCGACTTGGACAACCGACTCTTAAATGAATATATTCTAAAAGCACAAAGGAAAAAGAATTGGTTCAAGACATTCTTAGGCTAGTTGAAATATTTGATAAAGCAAAGCCAGCCATGAACGAGTCGGACATCAAAGAAACCGCTCCCATAATAAAATATGCCGCCAGTCTTTATGAGATTAAACTTCTTTCAAGATTGGCTAAAATTAAATATAGATTTGATATTGGACCGCTATTAAAAACGCTGATAAAAAAGTCCTTAATAAAAGAATCCATTTTGAAAGTAGGTAATGGAAAAGGATTTATAAAATGGTGTGAAAAGGAATCCTATCTTGATAGCGTTCGCCAAATAACCGAAAAAGCCTAAAAGGAATCAAACTTCAAGCCTAAGCAAGGCGGAATAGGCGAAAATGAAGATAACTATGAAAAAATGCTGGAGAAGAAAGGAGGAGGAGAAGGAGATATATTGAAGCAAATAAATGAGGTGGCGTTTATAGAAACTTTGATTGCAAAGCCGGAGTACTTTGACAAATTAGTCGAAAAAATGACCCAAGTGGATTAATGCCTGGATTTGCTAAGCTTTCAAAAAACTGCTTTAATAAACAACAATTAACTTTAATCTTTAAATCATGATAATCAAGGACTTTAGATAAAAATCTCCAAAAACCTTTTCACTCAAAGGTTCTCTTTTCTATTTTAAAACTAAAGACTTAAACTATTATCATGAACAAGCAAGAAACGCTGCTCTCTTTAAACGCTATTCGATTCAGCCCGGAAGCGAAAAAAATCATTTTAGACGACATTTCGCTGTCGATAAAAGATAATCAAAAAATCGGACTTGTCGGCAAAAACGGAGCAGGCAAAACAACTTTATTAAAAATAATCGCGGGAAATATCAAACCCACCAAAGGCAGTCTCAAATCAAATTGCCAAGCGTTTTATTTACCGCAAATCGATTTGAACGAGCAAAAGAGCGAAAAGCCGATTTACAATTACCTTGAAAGGAAAAAGGACGAATGGTGGGAAGTAATTGAATTTTTGGAAACAAACTTTGATTTATCGCTCGATTATAACCAGAAAATAAAAAATTTAAGCGGCGGAGAATTTATTAAACTCAATTTGGCGCTTTGTTTTGTAAGCCCCGCCGAACTACTGCTTCTTGACGAACCAAGCAATCATCTGGACATTTTGGGCCTAAAACAATTGGAAAGAATTCTAATCAAATTAAAAAAAAGCTATATCATAGTCTCGCACAATGCCTTTTTTCTAAACAAAGTAACCAAAAGAATCTGGGAATTAGAGGCCGGCCGATTAAAGGAATACGGCTTTGGCTACTATGATTACAAGGAAGAAAAAGAAATTCAAAAAAAGGCCAAGCAGAGAAAATATCTCTACCAAACCAAGAGGTTAAAAAAACTGAAAAAATCACAACAAAGAGAAACCGAAAGAGCCGAGCGCTCCTTTGGAACGGATAAAAAATTAAGACACAGCGGTCCAAAAGGAAAGCATGACAGGGGAGTCGTTCGAGGGAATTATTTTTTGAATCGAGCCCAGAAAAAAGCCGGCAAAATCAAGCTCAGACTCGAAAAAAGGGAGGAGGAAATAAAAGACAAAATTGAGTTGTTTAGACAACCGCAAGCACCCGCAGTCTTTTTAAATTTGAAATCCGAAGAAAAATCAAGCCGGAAACTGTTATTGAAAGTCGAGCAGGGAGAAATCGAAATCGCTAAACCTCGAAAAAAATTAATATCCAAAATCGAGCTTGAAATATATTTTGGCGATAGAATGGTTATCGCCGGCAAGAACGGCTGTGGTAAAACCTCTTTACTAAACTTGCTCATCAATAAAAAACTTAAAAACTTTAAATATGAATTCAAGGAGCATAATTCGGCCAGAGGATTAAAATTCGCCTATATAGATCAAAATTATCGATCCATTAATCCGAAAAAATCGATCCTGGATAATATTTTGAAAAACAACAAAACCGTTTCGATAATTGAAGCCAAGCAGGTTCTGGCCCGTTTATTGTTAAATCAAGGCGATAATTTTAACAGAAAAGCCTCTGATCTAAGCGGCGGCGAAGTAGCCAAACTTATATTTGCCAAAGAAATTTTAAAAAATCCGGATTTATTGATCCTGGACGAACCAACCAATAACCTGGACCTGGAAAGCATTGAGGTCGTAACAAAGGCGATCAACGAATTTAAAGGCGCGGTTCTAGCAGTTTCGCATGATATCGAATTTCTAAATCAAATAAAGGTAAACCAGGCCTATTTAATCAAGGGCCGGCGATTAACCAAAATGAAATATTCGCCGCTTGAAAAAGAGGAATACTATCAGGAGTTAACTCGAAAATTAAGCTTTTAGCCAAAATTCATTTGGGGGCACAGATGCTTTTTTGCTATAATAAAAATATGGGAAGCCAGATTGATTTTTACTATCCCGGCGCCGCGGGGATAATATGGAGGCCCTTATGAGTTAGAGAAGTCATATTAAAATAACCTTTAAAACAAACCAATGAAATTTTCCAATAAAAAAAAGAGCCTTTCTTTTTTGATAATCGGGATTATACTTTTAATCCTGATTTTTTTTATCAAAAATAATCTAATCGATAAGAAACAAACCATGAACAATCAAGAAACTTCAAACAATAAAAATCTCGAATTGGCCACTTTTGCCGGCGGTTGCTTTTGGTGTATGGAACCGCCGTTTGAAAAAGAGGATGGAGTAATCGAAGTTATAAGCGGCTACAGCGGAGGTAGTCAGGAGAATCCAAGTTACGATGAAGTCTCAGCCGGAAAAACCGGCCACCGGGAAAGTGTTCAAGTCAAGTATGACCCCAATCAAATAAGCTACGAAAAGCTGCTGGACGTTTTCTGGCGGCAGATCGATCCAACCGACGATGGCGGACAGTTCGTGGATCGAGGCAGGCAATACAAAAGCGCGGTTTTTTATCACAATGACGAGCAGAAAAAGTTAGCCGAAAGCTCCAGGGAAAAGCTCGAAAAAAGCGGCTGTTTTGATAAGGAAATCAAAACCGAAATTTTGGCTTATAAAAATTTTTATCCTGCCGAAGAATATCATCAGGATTATTACAAAAAAAGCAAAATCAAGTATAAATTCTATCGCTTTAATTCCGGCCGGGATCAGTTCCTAAAAAAAGTCTGGCAAAATGAACGAAGCTGTAATTTCAAGTTTGCCAAAGAAAAAAACAGCGAAATCAACAACGGTTTTTGGACCAATTATCAAAAACCGGCTAAAGATCAGTTAAAAGAAGAATTAAACGAAATCCAATTTAAAGTAACCCAGGAAGAAGGCACCGAAAAGGCTTTTGAAAACGAATTTTGGGGCAACAAGCGGGAGGGGATTTATGTGGATATTTTAAGCGGCGAGCCTTTGTTTAGCTCCAAAGACAAATACGAATCCGGCACCGGCTGGCCCAGCTTTACCCGGCCTTTGGTCGATGAAAATTTAATTTACCTAGAAGACAAAAACCTGTTTACCACAAGAATCGAAGTAAGAAGCAAATACGGCGATAACCATCTAGGTCATGTTTTCGACGACGGGCCTAAGCCAACCGGCAAAAGATACTGCATGAACTCGGCGGCGCTTAAATTCATACCCAAAGAAGAGCTGGAACAATCGGGTTATAAGGAATTCTTAAACGAGTTCGAGTAACGATTCATTTTTCTAAATTTTCATATTCCAACTCGGTTTCATCCAAATCCTGAGTGTCGATTTCGTTTATGATAGCATCGATCTCTTGAATCTCTTGTCCCACTTCGTCGTCCCCCGGGTCGCTAAATTCGATTTTTGATTCAGTTTCATTCGAGGGTTTATCCTTCGTTTTCTGATCATAGACCTCGACCGAGGATGACGGCATTGAAGTGTCTTTTTTTTCGCTTTTACCGCAGCCGAATAAGCCGAAAATCATCAACAGGGCCAAAAAAGAATAGACTATTTTTTTCATTGTTGTATTTTAAACAGTTAACGCAATAAAGCTAATCGCTTTTTTCTAGTAATTTTTAATTATCATTTTTGTTTTCTTCATTTTTGTCCACATCCTTATCTTCGCCTTCCTCATCATCTAATTCCTCAGTTTTATCTTCATGCGAAGCCAAATTGTTCCTTATTTCCAAAATTTCCGGCCGAATTTCGTCTTTATAATGATTTCGAATTTTTAAATGCTGTTTTCGCACTTTTTTTAATTGATTCCTTGACTGCTGCAATTGATTTTTGAATTTGCCTTCGGCTTCGCCGCAGGTATATTCTTTAGACGCTTTCAGGCTTTCAATGAATTCATTATGCATTTCTTCAAGCTCTTGAATCATTTGATCTAGCTCTTTAAATTTTTTCCTAAGTTCGCTGACATCCTGACCTTGGCTTTCAAATTTTTCAAGCAATTTTCGTATCTTTGTTTTAGCATTCTTATAGCGCATCACATTGCCGGCATGATTACTTTCGTAATTTTTGAGCCGGTTTTGAATTCTAGTCTCCATTCGCTCGCATTTGCGCTCTTTATTTTCTTCCCGGTTTTCCTTTATTTCGTCTTTTTTGTTTTGATATTTGTTGCCCTTTGTTTGGTCGGAATTGGCGGCCTGGCCAAAATTAATCAAACCCAGGCCCAAAAGAATCGTCATAAATCCAATCGCTAATTTTTTTTTCATTGTTTTAGTTTAATTTTTAATTAAGCTTAATGATTACCTTTAATTACCTTAGCAGGAATTGATTTATAATCCGATTAGATTATAATTATTATATAATTAAGTTGCAATAATCTGAAAAATTTTAATTAAAGTATTTCAATGAACCAAAAGGAGAAACCTTCAGAGTTAAAAGAAAAAAAACGTTCTTTGATGGAAGAAAATACAAAAACAATGCTTCTAAGTATAGATGGACATAAGACGGAAATAGCCTATTGCGATATCCCGCCTGACCCGCAACAGGATCCAAAAAGTACGGAATTGGTTCTTTTCCCAGGCGCTCCTTGGAGGATGAAGTTTTCTGAAAAAATGGCTGAATGCTTTCATAGTAATAGATATCGTTTTTTGACTTTCGATCATCCCTCTTACGGTCCTGAAAAACCTGAAATTATAAGGCCAAAGGTTCTCAAGGCTTTTCTAGAAGGAGTAGAACCTGAATTAAAAGCCCCGATTTTTATGGCTCATTCTTTGGGCAATGAGGACTTGATAAGATTATTAATGAGCGGGGAGAGGTTTAACTGTCAAGGATTGATTTTTTTGAATCCAATTATAAACAACACAATCACCGGTCACATAGTTAATGTTATGAGAAGTATGTTTGTTTTATTTAGCGAAAAGGAAAAGACAGAGGAGAAGAAATTTTATAAAAAAATGTTTGAGGCGTTTAAAGATAAGGGAATTGAATCTATAAAAGATTTTCTCTACGCCGCCAAAGCTTCTTTAGAAGAAATTTATCCTTATGATTTAGGTGTGCCTTTTTCTATTATTCAAAATATGGATGACACCTTGGCTCCTTATAAAGCGTTGCCAGACATTCCTTGCAGGACTGTGATTTTAGAAGGAGGCAATCACCCTTCCGTTTTTATTAACGACCAACATATGGACTCCGTTAGTGAAACTGTTAGGGAATTAGAAACCACTTCATCTATTGGAAAAAAGCCTTCATTGATTTCGTTATTTCACAATAAAAGCAAAAAACTTAGCCCTGAAAAGAAAGAAGCTTCGGTCTCGATTGATTCGGCTATGGGAGAAATAGAGAGAGAAAACCAAGATCGCAGGCAAAATCAAGAAAATAGAGAAACAATTAGAAAACTCTCCGATGAATTAGTGAAATATTCTTTAGCGGAAATACTCAGTAATGTGAATTGGTTTCCCCAGATGAGTTATTTAGACTTTAACGAAGATTTTCCGATAGTTATAGAATTGAGGAACAAATTCAATTCATTGGGCTTGAATTTAAGGGAGTTATTAGATCAGTCAAATATGAATCTGGATCCGGATTTTTTAAAATATATAATTATTCAAACAGGTGAAAATAAAAACTTAGGAACTCTGGAAGATATTTTTTGGGATGATGGATTTTATTCGGCTATGATCCTTAATTTGTATGCAAGCATTTCCTTTTTTGAAGAAGGCTACTGCTTTAAATTATTGGGTTTTGAAAATTTTGGGGTGGAATTTTATATTGAGGATATTGATCAGGATGAGGACAAATTTTTTGAAAAAATAGATATTGCATCAAAGGCAATATTGAGCGCTATTTATAGAAAAATTATCGACGATGACGATCCTTTGGGAATTAAAAATGAATTGGAGGTAAAATTTAAAGCTGAAAAACTGCCAGAATTATTAAATGTTGAATCTCTTAAAAGAAATATAGATGATTTATTAAAACAATTAGAAGAATTAGAAAAAAAGATTGCCCCTATTAATAGAAACGATAACAAGAAGAAAACCGGTCCAGAAGAAAAAAAAGTTTCTTTATCAGCTTAAGGGAAAGGATATAATATTTTTTATTTTATCGGATTTTAAAAAATTAACGAATCATCCTCTGATAAAATTGCTTGTGGATTTATTAACACACTAAAAAACAACCCTTTTATGCAAAACATTATTAAGATTAAAAATCTAAAAAAAAGCTTTAAAAAAACAAATCAAGCTTTTTCAAAGAAAGATTGCTATTGGTGAGTTTTATAATTTTCAATTTCGAGAAACGCAAATCAATTTTACAATCAAGCCATAACTTGGTTTAATGAATTAACGAAAAGAGATTAGGCCAAATCTTTGAAAGAAAAGAATTGAAAGCGCCTTAATCATCCGTTGGAATTTCAAATCAAAAAAACCATGAAAATCGCTGTTTTTGAAATAAAAAAATGGGAAAAAAAGATCTTTCAAAAAAAAATCAAAGAGGCGGATTTTTATTTTTCCCCAAATATTGTTAATCCCAAAGAGTTAAAAAAGATAAAGGACGCCCAAATTCTTTCGGTTTTTATTTACTCCAAAATCGATAAAAAGGTCTTAAAACAGCTGCCAAGATTAAAGGCGATCGCCACCAGATCTACCGGTTTTGATCATATCGACCTAAGGGAATGTCAAAAAAGGAAAATTAAGGTCTTTAATGTTCCTTTTTATGGAGAAAACACCGTAGCCGAACATACATTTGGCCTCATTTTATCCCTTTCCAGAAATATTCATAAATCTTATCTAAGAACTCAAAGAAACGATTTTTCCATTCAGGGGTTAAAAGGATTCGATCTCAAGGGCAGGACGCTGGGGGTGGTGGGGGCCGGTCATATCGGTCTGCATGTAATTCGAATAGCTAAAAGTTTTGGCATGGAAATTTTGGCTTTTGATGTGCATGAAGATAAATTTTTAGCCGAAGTGCTTGATTTTAAATACCTCCCTTTTAAAGAGGTGTTGAAAAAGTCTGATATTATCAGTCTTCATGTGCCTTATAATAAACACACTCATCATCTTATCAATCGAAAAAGCATAAAATTGTTCAAAAAAGGCTCGATTTTGATTAACACGGCCAGAGGCAAAATTGTGGAAACCGAGGCTTTAATTGAAGCTCTGGATAAAGGGATTTTATCAGGGGCCGGCTTGGATGTTCTGGAAGGTGAGGAATTAATCAAAGAAGATAAGCAGCTTCTCTACGATCAGGAAAAAATGGATAAACTGGGCAGTATTATTAAGGATCATATTCTTTTAAACATGGAAAACGTGGTTTTTACCCCGCATATTGCCTTCTACAGCCAGGAAGCTCAAGAGAGGATTATCGAAACCACCATTGAAAATATTGTTCGCTATTTAACCAATAAAAAAGCTAAAACCGACAATCTGGTTGAGGGGAAGGGATAGGCTTATGGCAGCGCAGCTTTGCGGTAGTCTTTCATTCTCTTTACTAATTGGGATTAATACTCTATATTAATTTGTTAATCTTTTTTTGTTTAGGTTTTTTAGGCTACTTGCAATTTTATTTAAATTGTGTTAAAAATTTACGTTCCCAAAAGATTTATAAATAACTTACAAAATGAGTAATAATAATCCTAATAAAAAGACTAGAAATCAAAGAATAGCGGATTTAATCAAAACAGAAGAAGAAACAGACATTTTTCAAAAATCCACCAGTACCAAGCAGATGCTCTATCTATTGGAAAAGAATATCGAAACCTTAAGAGAGCAGATTGAAAGAAAGGACGAAAGGCTGGATAGACAGGATAAGCAGATTGATCAATTATGTGACCGGATTAGAGAAATTTTGGACAAGGATGTTGAGTCAAGTCTTATGGAGGATTTTGAAGGCGGAACCACTTTCGCTGAAAAAGATCCGGAACTCTCAGAGGGATATACCACTATTGAGTCTGGCACAGGTAAGATGGCGCAGGATAAACAAGAGCCGTCAGAAGAAAAGGAAGAGGACTTGGAGGAACAGGAAGATGATAATATTTCAGAAGAGGAATTGGAAAAATATAAAAAGGAGTTTGAAAAGGAAGATGAAGAAGGTGAGGAATACGGGGATTATTATAAAAAAGAGAAAAAGAATTTAATCAAAGAAGAGGATGAGGACGATTCGCTAGACGATGATTACTTCGACGACGAAGATGAGGATTATGATGATGACGAGGAAGATAAAAAAGACAAACCCAGAAACTACAAAAAAGATGAAGAAGGGAAAAGTTTGTGGGATAGATTCAAGAATATAATTAAAAGCGAATAATTAAGTCGAATTTTTTAGATAATCAATATTAAAATCTTAAGATAACAAAATGATTATTAAATTTACCAGGAATTTAGGAAATTATAAAAAAGGCAAAATCTATGTCTGCAAAAACGACTTAGACATTACTAAAGCCAAGGAGCTTATTAAATGGGGCTTTGCGGTGGAAGCCAATCCTTTTTCTGTTTCTGAAAAGGATAAAAAAGAGATCGAAAGGCAAAGTGCTAAAAAGGGAGTGAAGTTGGATTACAGCCGTTATGATTCCCAAGGCGGTGAAGATGATGAAAAAGAAAGCGCCGACAGAGAGGAAAAGACTCAAACAGTAGGCAGTGTCCAGATGAGAGCCAATGTTATAGATCTTTAAGAACATAAAAAAGAAAAAGCCGCTCTTCAATCAAAAATCGATAAATTAGAACAGGACAAAAAAAGAACAATCGATTTATTAAAAAAGAATATCACTATTATTAAAGCTCAGATTAAGAAAAAAGACGAATATATCGAGAACAAAGACAGACAGATTGAAGTTTTAAACGAAGAAGCCGAAAAATTGCAGGTTTCTGAGGCTATGAAAATCAAGGAAATTCAGAGAAGAGCCAAACTTGAGGGCAAAATCAAAGCGCTAAATTTTGAAATCGAAGAGCTTAAAAAGGAAAAAAATGATAAAATCAAGGAATTGGAAGGCGAAATTAAATCCTTAAAGGAAATTTTAGAAAAAAAGAACGAGCAAATCGATGTTTTAAACAAGAAGGTTCAGGATTTAACCAATTCCTACAATAAAATCAAGCAATCCAAAGATATCAAGGATCAACGAATCGGGGAGCTTGAAAAGAAGATAGAAGAAGTCAAGGCCTCTAGAGACGAAAAAATAAATTATTTAGAGGAGCTAAAGAATGAAAAAGAAAGAGAAGCGGGTAACGCCGAAAGAAAATACAGAGAGATGAAAGATCAGATTCAAGGTAAAGACAGTCAAATCGAAGCCTTGAAAAAAGAGGTTAAGGGCCTTCAAATTCTCGAATCTTTCAATAACAAGAAAAACGAAAAGGAATTGGCGCTTAAAGAAAAGAAAATAAGCAAGCTTGAAGCTGACAATTTGGAACTCCAAAAAGAAAAAGACAGAACTTTGTCCTTGTTTAAAGATAATTTGAGCGATCTTGAAGATCAGCTGAACAAAAAAGACACTCAAATTGAAAGATTGGACAAACAAATTGTGGCTCTTAATAATGAGATAAAAAGAATTAAGTCGACAGGAGAATTAAGATTGGAACATTTGACCAGCTCCGCTGAGAAGAAAGAAGTAATGAGCAAAGAGGAAAGGAATCGTCTTCTAAAAAGAATCGAGGAAATTCAGAAGGAAAAAGACAAGGATCTGGAATTGTTTAAAAACAAACTATACGCTTTGAAAGAGGAAATCAGGAAGAAAAATCGAAAAATAGAGGAATTAAATGAAACCGTGGATGAGATAAGATCCAAAGAAGAAAAATCCAATCAATCATCAACAGAGCAGGAAGAAGTTAGAGAACTGGAAGAGGTGGAAGCGAATAAAGAGAGTTAAAGCAACTAAAATCGAATTTGCCATTTGTTTAAAAATAGTTATAATAAAAAACAAGCTTTCCAAAGACAGTAAGCATTAATAAGTCTTACCTAGGAAAATTAAAAAAAATTCCCCAGTTGATTTTTCCGGAATTTTTTTTAAAAAACGTCTTTGGAATAAGGACGTTTTTTAAATTTAATTTTGTATAAAATGCTTAAAAGAAAAGATAAAGAAGCGATAGTCAAAAAATTAAACCAGGAGATTAAGGAGGCGAAATCAGTTATATTTACCGATTATAAAGGTAGTGAGGTCAATGAGATCAGAAAATTGAGAAAGGAATTAAAGAGTGAAAATATCTCTTATAATGTGTTTAAAAAAACTTTGATTAGAATTGTATTGAAAAATCTGGGCATCGAGAACGATATCAAAAGTTATAAGGGGCCGATAGCTTTGGCTGTTTCCAGGGAAGACGAAGTGGCCGCGGCCAAAATTATCGCCAAATATGCAAA
>WJJX01000042.1 GCA_014729445.1 Candidatus Moraniibacteriota bacterium
ATTCCTGGGGTTTTGGCGTCTTTGAAGCGGCTCAATATCTAAATTCACTTAAAAACTCTGAAGAATTAGTTATTTGGTCTGATCGAAACGGAGTCTGTCAATTTTTTAAGGGAAAATGCATTCAATCTTCGACCATTGAAAACGATCAAATTGAAGTCGATTATTTTGTTTTTTCCAGAAGAGGCGAGCTATTATGGCCGTTTAAATGGGCTCATTCCGAAATAGCCAATAAAGAGGTTAAATTTTATTATTCCGATCAAAGAGAGGTTGTTTGGGAATTGTTTATCGGAGGCAGGAAGGCTAATTATATGAAAATTGTAAAATCCCAGGAAGCCAAACCTTGAAACTAATCAAACTCCTGCTATAATAAAAATAATTAAAGTTTTATTCCCGCGGCGCGGGAATAATACGAAGCATAAACTAGTGAAATAATAATTAAAATAAAATCATGAGGAAAAATGAAGAAAAAAATAAATACTCTGAATTTTTGTTATTCTTGATTTTATCTTTTAATATTGGCGTTTTTGTGGTTTTAATGCTGATTTTAAATGGACTTAACAAGATCACGGAAGAAGTTGAGAGTTTAAGTTCAACAACAGATACCATGGAAATAGAAGTTTCCGAAGATGACAGTGAAATGGGAAGCGGCGTTGTCTACACACCGCCGCAGGAAGATGACGAGGACAACGACAGCGAATCCGATGATGAAGAGGAAGAAAATGAAGACGAAGAGGAGGATGAACCTGAAGCCGATATAACGGCCGAAAAATTATTTAAAGCCTTTAAGGATGATCAGGAAAGCGCTTCCTCTGAATATAAAAATGAAAAATTAACCGTAAGCGGTTCGGTTTTAACAATCGATGAAACCGACTCCGAAAAAGTAAGAATTAAACTGGAAGCCGATGAGGGGACTTTGGCTTGTCTTTCCAGAAAAAGCGCCGAGAATACAGTGGAAAAAGTGAAAGAGGAATTGGGGAATAAGGACGAAGTGGTAATTGAAGGCTTGGTTGATGGTTTTTTCGAAGATGAAGTCGAATTAGAGGATTGCAATATAATCTTTGATTAATTTTATTTAACTTTTCTAAAATTATACTCTTATAACTTATAAGGTTTTTTTGCCTTGAAAGATTTCGTAGGCGAATTGGGGATCTTTATTATAAAGAGTGATGGCTGAAACAGCGTTGGCCATTTTCACCGCTTCATCCAAGGGCCGCTGATAAATGTTTCTTCCGAAAGCGTTGCCTCTGGTTTTGGCTATATTAATTTGACAGTGAAGTGCTTGAAGAACCTTCTTGGGGTCTTTTTTTCGACCCCCAATACAAATTACGCCGCTTTTGCCGGCGGCTGTGGTTACTTCTTTGAATTCTCGGGCGGTTTTTTTCTGGTCTTTTTTAAAATAAGGATAATTGACTTTTACAAAATCGCTGCCAAGACAAAGCGCGACTCCGGCGCCGCCGGCAATCAGATGGATGTTCATTTCATCTTCTTTTTTGACGGCTTTGCCGCGAGGATACATCCAGATAACGGTTATTAAACCTTCTTCGTGAGCTCTTGAGATTAAATCGGCCGCTTGTCTAAACATATCGGATTCATACCAGCTTCCGATATAAATAGTGTAGCCGATGCCGACGATGTTTAATTTAGTCTGTTTTTTGAACTTGATTATATCTTTTACGCTAAACCAGGTATTGCCGAAAGGATCTTTGTCTTTTTCTTTTAACAGATTGGTTTTGGAGTTAACTTTGACCATATAGGGAATGTCTTGATAGCCGGCGGCGTATTTTGAGATTAATCCCAGTTGAGTGGCAAAAACTCCGATTTTGGCTTTTTGGGCGATTTTAAAATAATGCTCCGGATCAGCCACTTCCTGGGGCAGATTTCGGCCGACGAAATCGTCGTTTAAATGTTCGACCTTTTGATCGCCGGCAAACATCATTAAATTGCCGCTTCCATGAGTGGCCAGCTCCATGTTTTTCAGGTATTCTTTTTGTTTGTTTTTAGGAACGGTTAGGGGAATGTTAATATTCATCATTTTGTTTTTAAATTTTAAGATTAAAATTTATAATAAAGTTTCTATATTAGCCTCGCGCCGAGGGAATAATTATTTAGGTTTTATTAAAAAATTTAATATGATTTCGCTTTTAAATTAATTATATACTTTTTTGTTTAAAAAGCTATAATCTAAATATAAAAAAAATAAATTAATTATTAAACCAGGGAATAATGAAAATTATTGTTACCGGCGGAGCCGGTTTTATCGGAGCTTATACGGCAAAAAAATTAATGGAGCGAGGAGACGAGGTGGTTATTATTGATAATTTCAACGATTACTATGACCCTAAACTAAAAAAATCCAGAGTAAAAAATTTATTGAAAAAATTTTCTGCTAAAATCTATACAACCGATATTAGAAATTATAAGGATTTGGAGAGGATTTTTAAAAAAGAAAAAGCGGATAAGATTCTTCATTTGGCGGCTATGGCCGGAGTTAGGTATTCGCTTTTAAATCCCTTGATTTACGAGGAGGTTAATGTGGGCGGGACTTTGAACTTATTGGAGCTTTCAAAAAAATACAAGATTGAAAAATTTGTTTATGCCTCGTCCTCTTCGGTTTATGGAGGAAATAAAAAGATTCCCTTTTCGGAAACCGACAGCGTCGATAACCCTATTTCTCCTTATGCCGCGAGCAAGAAAGCGAGTGAACTGTTTGCCAATGTGTATTCGAAAACCTTTGATTTAAAAACGATTGGTTTGAGATTTTTTACGGTCTATGGACCTTGGGGGAGACCGGATATGGCTTATTTTAAATTTACTCAAAAAATTTTTAATGGCGAAACAATTGAGGTTTACAATAAAGGGAAGATGCAGCGGGATTTCACTTATATTGATGATATTGTTTCCGGCACTATCTTGGTGCTGGATAAAGAAACTGATTCAAAAATTTTTAATATCGGCGGGGATAAACCGGAGCAATTAATGGATTTTATTGCTTTAATTGAGAAATATGTGGGTAAGAAAGCCAAAATTAAATTTTTACCGATGCAGCCGGGAGAGGTTAAAAAAACAATTTCCGATGTTTCCAGCTTAAAAAGTCTTGGCGGGAAACCCGGGATTGGGATTGGCGAAGGTCTAAAAAATTTTGTCGATTGGTATCGAGATTACTTTGACAAGAAGTAATTTTTTGTATTATAGTCTATAGTTATTCTTAGCGAAAGGTTAGTTTGTTTTTTTGATAAAGATTACTTACATTTATGTTTAAGTCTATCATCGTTTTAGTTTCGGTCTTGCTTTTATTGCCCTTTTCTTTTGTTTTTAGCCGAAATCAGCTTGATTACGAGTTTGAGATTAAAAATAGCGATGTTGATTTATTAGAATCGGAGGTCGACGATTTAAAGATTGACAACAAATTCAAAAACAGGGATTCCAATATAGTCGTTAATAAAACCAAAATCGATTTTAAAAAAGCAATTGTTCAAAACATTAATAATTTTACGGAATTAAAAATAATTAATGCGGGTAAAAAAGTGCTCACAGTTTCGAATATTTCGATCTTTGACGGTAATAATTTTGAAATCGAGCCCAAATACGGAGAGAATCCCTGCAAAAATTATTATTTCGAACTTTTGGAAGACGAATTCTGTACGGTCGGCGTTAATTTTTATCCTCAAAAAGAGGGGACTTATAAAACAAAAATTCAAATTAATTCCGATGACCCTTCCTATGACACTTTGTTTGTGGAGGTTAAAGGTTCGGCGATTTTAGCGGACGAAAAGGATTATTTCAAAATTTATCATTTTATCAACAAGAACACCGCTAGGCATTATTTTACGGTTTCTGCAAAAGAGGAAAGGGAATTGGAATATGCCCATGGTGATATTTGGGATTATAAAGGTATTTATTGGTATAAAAAAAACAATAAAAATTTGCCGGAGCTGGACAAAGCTAACATTTACTGCTTTTATTCTTTTTCCTCCGACCGTTATTATTATACCGATTCCTTGAAGGAGAGGGATTTTGTACTTGAAAATTGGGATGAATATTGGACTTATTTAGGAAACTCAAGAATCGGCAACCGGTCCTGGGAAAAAAATTTAAGATGAGTTAAAATATAAGGAGCGGTTAACTTGTTTGGCTTTTCTGTTTTAAATTTCGTTTAAATTTCAAAAAAATAAACAATGCCAAGGACAGCTGTAGAAGTAAAAAATCTTACTAAAATATTTAAAGTTCCTCACAAAAAAAGAGACGATACTCTAAGAGGGGCTTTTGTTAATTTTAAGGATCATTTTTTTGCAAGAAAGGATTATGAAATATTAAAGGCCCTGGACAATGTTTCTTTTA
>WJJX01000003.1 GCA_014729445.1 Candidatus Moraniibacteriota bacterium
AAAGAAGAAAAAAATCATTTAAGTAGCTGGGCTTTTTGGTTTTTATCCAATACTTTAGTCACTTTGATTGTTGGAATTTATCTGTTTTTTGCTATCAATAAAGGAATTTTAGAGTTTGAGCTTTTCTTGAGAGATGAAATCGGGCAGGCGCAGGTCACTTTAGAAGACGGGGTTTTAAGAACAACCGGATTAGAGGAGCCCTTTATTTTTGAAAGTAAGGAAGAGAATAGCGTATTTATAGTTGATACAAAATCGGATCAATATCAAGAAGATTTTTTAAAGGAATATGATCAAGGATTTATCTTAAAGGATAGGATTTTTTATTCAAAGAATAATAAATTCGAACCTGTTTCCGCTATTCCTTACACTGAGATGGGGCAGAAAGTCGAGTTTAATATTACTAAACAGAAAGTGCTGGATTGGGTGAGGGAAAATAGAAATGTTTTTATTTCAATTGCCTTAGTTATAGCTATTTGTGTTATTTGGCTTTTCTTTAATTTATTAAGATTATTAAGTGCATTATGGTGGGCTTTTGTCTTGTGGATTATGGCTTTGATTTTTAACATTAGAAATTTCACCTATAAAGTTTCCTATCTGGCTGTTTTAAATTTATTGTTTGTTCCCCTGGTCATTGAATTATTGTTAAAAATCTTATTTAATTTCTGGTTTCCGTTTGAAACGTTTACAATTTGCGTTATTTTGTTTATAATCAATCTTTATAAGCTCAAACAAGATCAGACAGCGGCTTTGATTAAGGAAAGAGAATCGGTTAAAAATGCTGATGAAGCTGGGGAGAAGAAAGAGGATTTAACCAAAGCGAAAAGTGAGAAAGCTAAAAAAAGCAAGCAGGTTAGACCTGCAAAAACTTAAGAACAAAAAATAATTTTTGATTTAAACATTAATTAATAAAGTTAATATATGCCACGACAATATCCCTTGAAGAAAACCAGAAATATTGGAATTATTGCCCACATAGATGCCGGAAAAACAACAACTACCGAGCGGATTCTTTTTTATACCGGAATTTCTCATAAAATTGGAGAAGTACATGAAGGAGAAGCGGTTATGGACTGGATGGATCAGGAGCAGGAAAGAGGGATTACCATTACTTCGGCCGCTACCACTTGTTTTTGGAGTCCTTTGTCTTTTGACGAAAGTGGCAAAATGCAATCAGGAGAAAAAGAGTATCGGATTAATATTATTGATACTCCGGGCCACGTTGATTTTACCGTGGAGGTTGAGAGGTCGCTTCGGGTTTTAGACGGCGGCGTGGTGGTTTTTGACGGTAAAATGGGAGTGGAGCCTCAATCCGAAACGGTTTGGAGACAAGCCGACAAGTATAAAGTTCCAAGAATTTGTTTTATTAATAAAATCAATCAAACCGGCGGTGATTTCTATAAATCACTAGAATCTATTAATAACAGATTATCTCCTCATGCCCTTCCAATAACTATTCCGGTGGGAACGGAAAAGGATTTGGAAGGTTTGATTGATTTGGTTGAAATGAAGGCTTATTTATATGCTAATGACGATCATACAGAATTGAAAGAAACCGACATCCCCGAGAATATGAAAGACGAGGTTAAAAAATATTACAGTATGTTAATTGAAAAAGCTGTTGAATTTGACGATAAATTAATGGAAATTTTTTTAGAGGACGGTGAAATTTCAAAAGACGAGCTGAAATATGCAATCAGGAAGGGCACTTTGGAGGGTAAAATGTTTCCGGTTACCGGCGGCGACGGCAGAAGTGTGATTGTGACTAAACTTTTGGATAATGTTTTGGATTATTTGCCAAGCCCCGTCGATGTAGCGGCCGTTGAAGGAATAGATCCCAAGACCGAAGATAAAATTATAAGAGAAGCCGATGATGAAAAACCTTTTTCGGCACTGGCCTTTAAAATAGCGGTTGATCCTTATGTCGGCAAACTTTGTTTTTTTAGAGTTTATTCCGGGTCTTTGAAAGTGGGGAGTTATGTTTATAATTCGACCAAAGGCAAAAAGGAGCGAATTGGTAGAATTGTTCGCTTGCATTCTAATAAAAGAGAAGAGGTGGGAGAAGTTTTTGCCGGTGATATTGCCGCGATTATCGGTTTAAAAAATACCACTACCGGCGATACACTTTGTGATGAAAAAGATCCCATTATTTTAGAAAAAATCGTTTTTCCTGAGCCGGTTATTTCAGTGGCGGTTGAACCCAAGACTAAAGCCGATCAGGAAAAAATGAGTATTGCGCTTAAAAAATTGGCCGAGGAGGATCCCACTTTTCAGGTCAAAACCGATGATGAGACTTTAGAGACCATTATTGCCGGTATGGGGGAACTGCATTTAGAAGTTTTGGTTGAAAGAATGAAAAGAGAATTTAAAGTCGAAGCCAACGTCGGAAAACCCCGAGTAGCTTATAGAGAAACAATTGATCAAAAAGCCGACGGTGAAGAAAAATATGTAAGACAAAGCGGTGGCCGGGGTCAATATGGTCACGTGATTTTATCGATTGAACCGATGGACGGAGGTTCCGGATTTGAATTTGTTGATGAAATTAAGGGAGGAAGAATTCCAAGCGAATTTATTCCTGCAGTGGAGAAAGGAATTAATGAAGCTGTAAACAGCGGTGTTTTAGCTGGTTATCCGGTTACGGATCTTCGAGTTAGACTTTATGACGGATCTTTTCATGAAGTGGATTCCTCTGAAGCGGCTTTTAAAATTGCCGGTTCAAAAGCCTTTAAAAAAGCCTTTCGAAATGCCAAACCTTACTTGCTTGAACCGATTGTGAAGGTCGAAGTGGTAACTCCTGAAAGTTCGATGGGTGATGTCGTTGGCGATCTTAATTCAAGAAGAGGAGTGATCGAAAATATGGAGGATAGGGGAGAGGGGAATGCGGTGGTTAAAGTGATTTCGGCTAAAGTGCCTTTATCCAGTATGTTTGGATATGCAACCACTTTAAGATCAATTAGTCAGGGAAGAGCCAATTATTCAATGGAGTTTAGTCATTATGAAAGAGTTCCGGCTAATGTGGAGCAGGAAATTCTGGGTGAAAGCAAGGTAAAAGAAGAGGAGGATGAATAAAATTATTGATTTTATTTTTTAAAATTTATATAGTATAATCTATTAAAAATTATACTTAATGGGGGCGTAGCTCAGTTGGTTAGAGCGTCTGCCTGTCACGCAGAAGGCCGCCGGTTCAAGTCCGGTCGTCCCCGCCATTCGGACTTTTTGTTAAATTTCTTCCGTTCAATAAATGGATTTTTGGCTTTAATAAGCAGTTTTTTGTCTTTCAAAACAGCGTTCGAGCCAAACATAATTTTGAATATTAACTTCTTGTCTTCAGGGTTATCCTCATTCCACCGATTTTCAATATTCATCGCAAAATTGAAAAATTTTTCGCATTGTTCGAGCCAATTATTATCCCTGCTTTCCAATTCTTCAATTTTCTCTCTAATCTGTTTTTTTTCTTGTTTCAATTCTTTCTTTTGGATTAAAAATTCCTCATCATCTAAAAACTCATTATTTAAATTTTTCTTTGATAATTTCATTTTTAAAAGTCCTCGAAGTTCATCCTCTGTTTCGGTTAATCTTTTTCTTTGTGTCGCAAGCAAATTTTTAATTCTCTTAGTTTCTTCTTTATTTGTGGACCGTAAAGTATCCAAAGCCCATTCAACAAATTCACTTGGAAATATATAATCTCGAATTGTTTTTAAAACTTGATTTTCAAACTCATCCTCTCTTAAATAACCTTGTGAACATTTGCCTTTCTTTTTGCTACATCGATAATAAGTAACACCTTTTTGAATTTCCGCAGTTATCATTGAACCACATTCATCGCAACGGACCATCCCGGTATATCGATGTTTATGGGTTTGACCTCTTGGCTTGGATCGAAGCCCTAAAATTTCTAATGATTTGTTAAACATTTTTCTTGAGATTATTGGATTATGAGCCGTTTTTTTTGGTAAATCCTCGGGTTCGTGAATTTCACCCTTCCACGGAATAGCACCATAATAAAAAGGGTTAGAT
>WJJX01000043.1 GCA_014729445.1 Candidatus Moraniibacteriota bacterium
AGGATTTTTTTCTTTGCTTAAATTTTTGATGCATTGCATTGCGATTGCGACGCCGGATTTCATATCTAAGGCACTGCGTCCGAAAATTTTATCTCCTTTGAATTGCGCCTTAAACTGTTTTTTGTTTCCTTCGACAACGTCAAAGTGGCCATGAAGCATTATTTTAGGTTTTAAAAAATTTTTTGTACCAATAGTCGCTACTATTGAAGGTTTTTTGTTTGAAGTGTAAGATTTGATTTTAGAGTTTTTAACATTCTTTTTCAAAAAATCAGATATATATTTATGACAATTGTCAATTTGCTCATTATTTTCTTTAATTGTTTCAAATTCGATTAAATTTTTTAAAATTTTTTTCATTTGATTAATTTAATTGTTGATATGTAATAACGATTAAATAAAAAAATCGCCTTTCGGCGATTTGGTAAAGTTATTTTTTTGCATTTATTAGAAATTTTTGCTTAAAAATAAGTTGACCAAATCGCCGCAGGTAAAGTAAATAAACAAGACAAAAATCAAAATAAACCAAATCAAAATATTGTTTTGATTGATGTTTAGATTATTTAGATTTTTGGTCATTGTTGAATTCATGACTTGGATTGCTTTATTTAAATTGTATAGTTAATGTTTAAATGATTTGACAAATGTTGTCAAGGGTTGTAAGTTTTTTAAAATTTTTTTGCAGCCGCCGATTTTTTTTTATAATCGACGGCTGAGAGGGATAGTGCTAAAGAAGAAGACAATTCCACATAAGACAAGGTGGTTTTTCTCCATAGGTTCTTCCGGGTGTTGTATCATCTCTGTCAAGTCCAAAATATTTTAGCACTGCCATGTAATCCCATTCTCCCTTGTCGTTTTTTGTAATTTTTTCTTCTTTTGTGGTCATTTGTCTCCTCCTTTTTGGTTTTTGTTTTACGATCTTTTTGATCGCTGAAATTTAAATCGATGAATTTTTTTGATTTAAATTTCAAAGATCAATTATTAGAAAGTGGTAGTGATGACGACCGGGTGGACGAAAGTCCGGGGGGTGAGCCCTTATTCGGCCGTCATCACATGGTCTTGGTCTTAATCGACCGCTTGGGGGTGACCCAAGCGACGACTAAAATTCCGACCAAGGAGAAATAATTTTTTAATTTTATTTAAAAATTATTTTTCTCTGGTTAAAATGATTTATTATTTTTCAAGTTGCTTTTTTGGATTTTTTAGTTTAAAAAAAACCGCCTTTTTGCGGTTGGTTGGTGTTTTATTTTTTTGCTTAGCTTTGTTATGCTTTTAGCTTTATCCAACAACCGCTTTTTGACCAATAAATCAATGTCAAAAAGTTGACCACTGTCTTGGTCATGATTGTTGAAATTAAGTTGAAAGCTTTTTTGCTTTGCATTTTAAATTAATTAAAATTATTTTTATTAATTTTTTTTTAGCAGATGAAAAATTTTTTGTCAACTCTCCTGATTCTCTCCTGATTCTCTGATTCTCTTGTCAGGGATAATGATTTAATGATGCTTTTTTTGATTTTTAATTTGTTTTTATAAATTCCAATCGTAATTGTCGATTTTGGAGATGTCCACACAAATGCTAACTCTAACATGATTTTGGCATGCCGAGCTTTTTCCAAAAGCGGTGCCGGGAGTGACTAGAATTCTTTTTTCATTTAGAAGTTTTTGGGCGAAATCTTCGGAATTTTTAAAATTGTCCGGGATTTTTAGCCAGCGATAAAGTGAAGCTTTGGGTTCTTTGCCTGTAAGTTCAATTTTTTCGAAATATTTTTTAATTTTTTGGCTTCTCGATTGATATTCACTAATCATTTTTTTCTGCCAATCTTTATCGAAATTGGTTAAGGCATGAGCGGCCATTTTTTGTAGTGGTTTTGTTAAACCGGAATCATATTGATTTTTGATTTGAGATAATCTAGCTAAAATTTCGCTGTTTCCTACCGCGTAGCCAATTCTGTATCCGGCAAGCGAACAGGTTTTAGACATTGATTGAAGTTCAATTGCGACTTTTTTTGCGCCTGGGATTTCAAGAATTGAGGGAGCTTGGTAGTTATCAAAAGTAATATCGGCATAAGCAAAGTCGGAAACTATGAAAAGTTTTTTTTCTCTTGTTTTTTTTTGTTGATTTACTGAATTAACCAAATCTACTAATTGTTTCATTTCGTTAATGTCAGTAGTTGCGGCGGTTGGATTAGAGGGGGCATTGAAGTAAATAAATCTAGTTTTAGGTGTAATGGATCGTTTTAAACTATTGAAGTTGATTTTGAAATTGTTAGCTTCATTAAGATTGTATAGGGCAACGTTTCCATCCGCTATTAATATTGGTCCATCATAGCCTTGATAACCTGGATCGGGTCGAAGTACTTCATCACCTTGATTTAAAAATGCTAAAGGTAAATATGCAATTGCATTTTTTGCTCCGAGTAAAGGCATTAATTCGTTTTCTTCAAGATGAACACTGAATCTTTTTTCGTACCAATGAATTATTCCGTCACGAAATTCTGGAATGGCTTTGTAGCCCGGATAATAATGAGCGTCTTTTTCGTGGATAAATTCAGATAATTTGTCAATTAATTTTTCGCTTGGAGGAAAATCGGGATTGCCGGCTCCGAAATCTAGAACTTTTTCTCCCGTTTCTTTTTCGATTTTTGCCTTTTGTTTTGATAATCGACTAAAAATGTAATCACCGAAATAGTCGAGTCTTTTTGCGCCTAATGTTAGTTCAGGATTTGGGGGTCGGTTAAAATTCATTGTCTCTTCGGGTCTCATAACAATTATTTTAAAGAATTATTGATTATTTTTTTTTCCAATTCCAATGAAAT
>WJJX01000044.1 GCA_014729445.1 Candidatus Moraniibacteriota bacterium
GCCAAAGTCATACCTTCTTTAAGTTTTTTGCCCGTGCCTTTTCGCCCGTAATTGGGCACCGAAATATCCTCATGAATCGAGTAGCCGACGCCGTGACCGACGAGATTTCTAACCACTGAATAACCTTTTTTTTCGGCATGTTTTTGAATCGCTGAACCTATATCGCCGATCCGATTACCTATTTTGGCTTTGCCAATTCCGATATCCAAACATTGTCTGCAGATTTCGATTATCTTTTCTTTTGTTTTGTTTTTTTCGCCGCAAACAAAACTGATGCTTGAATCCGTAAACATTCCCTTGTATTCGATAATCAAATCATAAGTGAGCAAATCACCGTCTTGGATGATTTTTTTAAAGGGAATTCCATGAACAATTTCGTCGTTTCTTGAAATGCACAGATTACCCGGAAATCCGTTATAGCCGTAAGCCGCCGGTTTGGCGTTTTCTTTTTTGAGTAATTTCGCACATAGATCGTTGATATAAGAATACTCTACTCCCGTTTTAGAGACTTCTTTGAGTTTTTTAAGGGTTTTTCTTAAAATTTTACCCCCCTGCCTCATTATTTCGATCTCTTTTTTAGATTTTATCATTTGGCCTTAAATTAAAAACAAAAAGTTCTAAACCAAACTTTTGTCATAAGATAAGATTAGCAATAAATTAGGTGTTTCGGCAAGGCAATCCAAAACCGAATCACCTGCAGTTTAGGATCAAGCGTTAAGGCTTAGCCTTGAAAGCTGCCACATCCGTCATAACCCCGGACTAAATTATCGGGATTGTAACTTTCGGTTTGATAAGCATCAAAATAAAAATTATAACTGGAAAACTTTAGTCCTGCGTTACAACAGATGGTGAAGACCAGGATCTTTACTATGCCGGATTGTGAAATTTTTTAGCGGACAGTAGCAATAAAACCTAGTTAATTTCAATATTCAAAAATATCATGTCTTTTTTCAATTTTGGCATCTTTTTTTTCTTGGCTGTCTTTTTGTTTGCTTTCCTCTTCCAGGTCTTGGCTATGCGGATTTTCCTCCCCTTTTTCTTCTCCAAAATTCCGATAAAACAAATCAACCTTATCGAATAAAGCTTTATTTGAAGGATAGTTATATTTGGAGATTTCGGAATTTTTATAGTTTGGGTTGGCGTAAATTTTCTTTTTTGCCTTTAAATAATAGAAAAACAAAGCAAGATTCAGGGCGATAAAACCTATTATTAAAAACAATTTTAAAAAATTTAAAACGGTTTGTTTGTTCATAGTTCTAAAATTATTTCGCTTCTAATTTTTTTAAATTCCGCCGGGGATTGTTCGCTTTCTTCGATAAAAGCTTTAATTTCCTCGTCGGTCATTTCGCTAAAATTAAATTCGTCGATTTCTTTTTCATAAAGTCTAAAATTGGTGATCGCGCCGTTCTTTTTAATTGCTGTTAAAGCCTTTAGAAAGCCTAAAAAATTTTCATAATCGCTTTTGGTCTCTAATTTTAAGGCTACTCCCGGTCTGCTTTTTTTCTGCTTTTTTTCATGTTCGGATTTTTCTGGGTCTCCATTTATCTTATCCTCCTTTTTTTCCTTTTCCTCCTCGTCTTGCCCCGACATCTTTAATTCCACATTATTCTTGGCGGCCGCGCTTTCTATTTCCCTTAAAGTAAAAACTAAAGATTCTTTATTTAGCATAAGATTGCTAAAAATTTCTCTTTTATCAAAAATCTCCTGGTATTTTTGATTATACTTTTCGAAATTTTGGATTTTCTGATTATGGTTTTTGATTTCGGCTTCGATTTGAGCGATTTCGGTCAATTGCTCCTTATTATCCATAATTAAAAATAAAGTAAGAGCAATAAAAAAAGCCTCAAAAATTACCACAAACAGCAAAAATTTATTTATGTTCAAGTTTCGCATAATTTAAAATTTATTTCTCCAAACGGATTGAAAGAATTTTTTAATCTTTCAAATCAAGGTCGTTTACTTTTATTTCAAAAACAAAATCGATATTTTGGTTGGAGACTAAATTTTCCAAAGGAAAATCCATTTCGTAAAAAAGCTCCGAGGTCTCCAGATCGCTTTGCAGTTCCAGTAATTTTTCTCGGGAGATGGCTTTGCCGCTGATTTTTATTTTTTTAGGATCCTGATCGTCTGATTCTATCTTTTTTATTTTAAGTCCCGCGTCGATATAAATCGAGAGTTCATCCAAAACCGCTGTCCAGGGAATTTCGTTTTCTTTTTTTCTGATTTGAGTATACAGACGAGTTAATAATTCTTGATTTTCCTCGATTTCTTTTTCCATAAATTCTATTTCCTTGTTGATGGGCTCGTCCCTGATTTGGCTTAAATTAGAGTTTATTTGAGTTAGTTTATTCTTCAAAATAACATTCGCATAAATAAAATAGCCCAAGAGCAATAGATTTAAAAAAACAAGAACAACCGCGAGGTTAAAAATTAAAAATTGATTTGAATTAAATAAATTTTTTCGCCGCTGTTTTTCGGGAATTAAGTTGAAGACAAAATCATTCTTTAAAAATCCGGCCAAGGCAGCTCCGATAACGGTGGAATACTGTTTGATCTGCCTTTTGGGCAAGGTTAAAGTGTTATGAACCAAATTGACATTGTTCAATTCTTTTTCCTCCTTTACAACTCGATCGATTCCCATTGAAATAACCGTGTCCAAAGCCTTGATTCGGGCTCCGGCTCCGGTTAAAAAAATATCGATTTTCTGGTCGTCAAAATTGAACTTGGCTTTGGCTTTTTTTATGAATTCCTCAATATGTTCATTTAGTTGATCCAATTCATCCTCGAACTGTTTCTTGTTTTCAGCGCCGCTTTTTTTATTAAAATCAAAACCGATTTTAGTCATTTTTGAAAGAGCCTGACTCTTTTTTAGATTTTTCCTGGATTTTTGGATAATCTTGTCGATCAAAAAGGTGAGGCCGAAGGAAAAAGTGGTCGATTCTAAGACCAATACACCCTGTTTTAAAAAAACCGTTGAATATAAACTGCCGATATTAATAATAATTTCGAATTTTAAATTCTCTTTTTTTTGTTTGACTTTGTCTTTGGAAAATCCAAAATAATTTCTCGCGATTGAGAAACTATTTGGTTCAAAGCCCAGCGGAGTTAATCCGGCGTATTCGAAAAGTTTGAGTCTGCTGTCGATCACTTCTCTTGGCGTTCCCACAATCAAAACTTCGGTTTGGCCGTTCCTTTTTTTAAGGATTTTTTTATCAAAATAAATCTGGTCGCTTGAATAATTGATTTCTTCCTTTAATTTATGCAAAATGGCTTGATTCAATTCCTCTTCTGGAAGGATTGGAAAGATTGATTTTTTAATAAAAACTTGATTTTGCGGAATCGAACAAACAAGTTTTCGATTTTTAATCATTTCCGGCCGGGCGGTTTCGAGCATCTGAATAAGCTTTTTAGCCAATTCCTTTTGTTTTTCAATCACTCCGTCCTTAATAAGGCCTCTGGCCAGTTTCCTTTTGCAGAAACCGCAGATTCTGACTTTATCCCTGTTTTTTTTCAGCTGAACCGCTCTGATACAATTGTCTTCAATTTGAAGCCCGAAGCTTTTTTTTAGATTCATTTTTATTTTTTCTTGTAATGCAATTATTATAGGACAAATTCGCCCAAGAGTAAAAAATAGTAAAGACCTTGCATGGAAGATTTTAAGCACAGACTTTACATTTCATAAACTATTTGATTAATTTTTCTACTTAAATTTTTATGAAGTTCTTTTATTCCAATAATTTTAGTAATCATCAAATTAAAATTAAGCTTTACTTTTTGTAAAAATTTTAAATAGATTTTCAACCGCAATAATCCTTTAAAGTATTAGATTGCAAAGCTTTTATATAGATAGATATCATCCTTATTTTTTTATCTCATTCTGAATTTGACTTCCCTGTCGCCTGGTTTTACCTTCTGTATGCCCTTATATTTTCTATAATATTTTTTTGAGCCGTATTCGCTTCCTTTTTTTAAAATCCTATATTTTTTTTTGAATTTTTTGATCCAATCCGGGCCGAAAGTTTTTTCGTATTTCTTTTGATAAAGATAAAGTCTTTTATAAAAATATTTCTTGGGAACGGATTTTTTCTTCGACCCTTTCAGGTAATAAGTTGTTTCGGGGTTTAAATCAAGGTTTTCGAATAAAAAGTGTCCTCTTTCGTCAGTGGTAACCTTTTTTTTTAAAGTCCCGCCTTTAGTGAATAAATATAATTCGTCGTCGTCGGCTTTTTCATAACCTCTCTCGGTATCGTCGTTGATATGAGTGGAAATATAAGCTTTACCTTCAATTGTTAAGTCGACCGATTTGCTGGATAAATCATTGCCATCGCAGTCCTGATCAATTCCGTCATCAGGGATTTCTTTTGCTCCCGGATAAATTTTATTGTTTTTATCGTTGCAATCTCCGTTTGCGCTCGAATATTTTTTGGGAGGATCCACGCAAAAACCCGTAGCGTCGGTTCCGTAACCGTCATAATCCGTATCTAAATACCAAGTGGTCATTAATGCTTCGTCATTATGATCTCCGTCACAATTATCGTCCAAATTATTACAGCGTTCCGGAGCATCAGGGTAAATAAAAGGATCCGAATCGTCGCAGTCTGCATCATATTTGTAGCCGTCTCCATCTTGGTCGCAGGGTTCAAAATAGCAGTCCAGTTTTTCGATGGTTGTTTCGGAATATGGGTTAGCTGAGACGACAAGCGACTGGAACCGTCCGTTGTAATAC
>WJJX01000045.1 GCA_014729445.1 Candidatus Moraniibacteriota bacterium
AGGCTGGAGGGTAATTTTTTTGGTTTTAATTAATAAATTTCCTTTATCAAAAACTAATACAAGTCAGACTTAAATTTATTTCAAAAGTTAAAGTTTATATGCTAGCCTAAGATGAAAACAAACATTAATTCTAGACTTATGAATGATAAAGATGAAAAAACTCATACTCATAAATCAAAACAACACAACAATCATCAAAACCACTCGCTTGAAGATTTTAAAAAAAGATTTTATGTCTCACTTTTGTTCACCCTGCCTATTTTATCGATATCGCCGTTTATTCAGGATTTATTTAATTACCAGTTAACATTTAAAGGCGATAAAATCTTATTGCTTGCTATTTCTAGTTTAGTATTTTTTTACGGCGGCCGTCCTTTTCTCTTAGGAGCCGTTCATGAGATCAAAAATAGGTCGCTTGGGATGATGACCCTGATTGCTTTAGCTATTTCGGTTGCCTATGTTTATAGCTTTTCGGCGGTTTTATGGCTGGATGGCAAAGTGTTTTTTTGGGAGCTTGTGACTCTGATCGATATTATGCTACTTGGTCATTGGATTGAAATGAAATCGGTCATGGGAGCGTCAAAAGCCTTGGATAAACTTCAGTCTTTGATTCCAAATTACGCTTTTTTAAAAAAGGACGGCAAAGTGAGGAAAATCGAAATCAGTAAGCTGAAAAAAGGGGATACTATATTAGTCAAACCTGGAGCAAGAATTCCGATTGATGGAAAAGTTACAAAAGGAGAAAGCTTTGTTAATGAGGCAATGCTTACCGGAGAAAGCAAACCAATAAACAAATCAAAAGGCTCAAAAGTAATCGGTGGAGCTATAAACCAAGACGGTTCTTTGGAAATAAGTGTTTTAGAAACAAGTGATAATACTTATTTATCCCAAGTGGTAAAAATGGTAAAAGAAGCCCAGGAGTCAAAATCAAAAACCGAAAAACTAGCCGATAAAGCAGCTTTTTGGTTGACTTTGATTGCTATTTTTACGGGATTGGCAACATTTTTTGTTTGGCTTCTAAAATCAAACGATTGGGCGCTTGCAATTGAGAGAACGGCAACAGTTTTGGTCATTACTTGTCCCCATGCCTTGGGCCTTGCCATTCCTTTAGTAACAGCAACTTCAACTACATTATCAGCAAAGAATGGTTTATTGATAAGAAATCGAACTGCTTTTGAAAATTCCAGAAAGATTTCTACTATCGTTTTTGATAAAACCGGTACGCTTACAAAAGGCGTTTTTAGCGTCAACAAAATAAAATCTTTTGTTAAGAATTTAAGTGAATCCGAAATTCTAAAAATAGCGGCAGCCCTTGAACAAAATTCCCAGCATCCAATCGGTAAAGCCATTATAAAAAAATCCAAGGAAGAACGTATTAATCTAATTGATGTTAATGATTTTAAAAACATCCAAGGCAAAGGAATTAAAGGCAAAATCAAAAACAAAAATTATTGGGCGGTAAGCCCGGGATTTTTAAAAGAGAATAATCTCGCGATTCCAAATCAATTTAAAAAATCGATCGAAACGGTTATTTATATCTTAAATAAAAACAATAACAGCTTTAAAAAAATTGGAGCCATTAGTTTAAATGATGAAATAAGAAGCGGTTCATTTAAGGCTGTCAACGAGCTGAAGAAACAAGGATTAAAAATTTGGATGTTAACCGGGGACAATCAAAAAACCGCCGAAAAAGTTTCCAAAGAGCTTAAACTTAATGGTTATTTTGCCCAAGTTCTTCCAGATGAAAAACAAAATAAAATTAAGAAACTCCAGTCTAAAGGAGAATATGTGGCAATGGTTGGCGATGGCATCAATGATGCTCCGGCACTTGCCACAGCCGACATTGGCATAGCCATTGGAAGTGGGACCGATATCGCTTCGCAGACAGCTGATGTTATTTTGGTAAAAAGTAAACCACAAGATATTGTTTCACTCCTGGCTCTTGGTAAAGCCACCTACAAAAAAATGCTTCAAAATCTTTTTTGGGCAACTGGTTATAACCTATTTGCCATTCCTCTTGCGGCTGGTGTTTTAAGCGGTTATGGAATAATTCTCAATCCAGCAGTTGGTGCTCTTTTAATGTCATTAAGCACTGTGATAGTTGCCATTAACGCGAAAATTTTAAAATTAAACTGATCATTTATTTAATAATTTTTTCTTCTGTTCGTACTGTTTTTCATCAATCTCTCCTTTTGCAAACCGTGCTTTAAGGATTTTAAGCGAATCTTCTTCAGATAAAGCAGGATTCTTACCAGTTTGTCTGGCAATATATTTCACCAAATAAGCAATCGCAACAATAATTAAAATCCAAAATATCAAGTTAAAAATTAATCCAAACCATCCGCCAAAACCAAAGCCGTTCATTCCACCCGACCACATCATATCACCCATATGATGACCATCATAGTTACCATCAGAGTGAGCTAAGACAGATTTGGTAATACCTAAACCTAAGCCAATGTCTGTGTTGCCAGCCATCAAACTAAATAAAAAAAACTATGCCAAAATCGAGTGAAATAAAAAAAATTTTTCAAAAAATTAAAGAAAGTATTGACAGGATATAATAATAGGTATATATTCATAACAAGAAAGTTAGCTTTCTTTTAATTATTAACTAAAGAAAGGGGGTGAATTAAAATGCCAGATTTTGACGGAAGAGGTCCAATGGGTAATCGAATGACAGGTAGAGGAATGGGGCCTTGCACAAGAGGTATGAATCAGGGGTTTGGAGGGGGAAGATTTTACGGCAGGAGATTTATTTCAGATACAGAAGAAAAAAACTTACTTCAAGATGAGAAAGAATACTTGGAAAAAGAATTAAATGCAGTAAATGAGAGATTATCCAAAATGGATACTCAAAAATAAAAGATAAATAACTTACCTTCTTTAAAATTAACAAAGAGGGTGAGTTATTGATTTTTAATAATTTTCATATGCGACCTAAGAAAAAAAGAAGGATAGACTTTCGACCTAATGTGGTTTACTTTAAGCCGAGAGGAGTACCGCTTAGGATTTTAAAGGAAGAGGAAGTTAACCATGATGAGCTGGAAGCCTTAAGATTAAAATACGTTAAAGCACTGGATCAGGTTGATTGTGCCAAAAAGATGAATATTTCTCAGAGCACCTTTCAGCGAATTTTAGCGGGAGCTAATAAAAAAGTGGCTCAAGGATTGGTGAAAGGTAAAGCAATAAAAATTAATTTATAAACAAAAATAAAAGTTTTAAAATTTGGCACCGTCTGGTGTCCAGGATGTTTTGTGATGAAACCTAAATGGACAAAAATAGAAAAACAAAATTCGTGGCTTATTGTACTCCAAAATCAAGTCTGCAATAATCCAGTCAAGAGTTGATAAGCACATTAAAGCCAATTTCCACGAACCACTAGGCAGTTGTAATTTTTAAAAATTAAGGGTATCTGAAACATTTATCATGAGAGATTATAGAAAATTATTACAAGAATATAATGATAAACATATTATTCAACATAAATGGGGGCAAAATGCTATCAATCTTTTTAATTGCGTGGCAAAACTCTGGAATAAAATCAATGTTGATGAAAAAATAGCCGTATTGTCACAGAAGAAACTTGGTGTTAAAAGGGTAATTCAAGTTTTTAGAGAAAATGGGATTGATGCAAAAATAATAG
>WJJX01000046.1 GCA_014729445.1 Candidatus Moraniibacteriota bacterium
GTTAAAGATACCCCGCTTAAAGCCGCTCTCGCTCTAAAGGAAAAATATAAAAAAAAGATCGATCTTCAAATCGGATTCCAAACTTTATTCGGTATTTTAGATAAAAAAGAAAGACGAATTTATGAAAAAAATCTCGAACACGCCGATTATATTTCGGGGCTGCCAAGCGCTGATCGACCAAATTTCAACAAAAGCTTGAATGTTTTTTGTGATTTGGCCAAACAAACGGGCAAAAGCTTGGCACTGCACATAGACCAAGAGTTCAATCCCAAAGAAAAGGACTCCCTGAAATTCGCTAAAGCCGTAATTAAAAAAGGGCTATTCAATAAAACAACAATTATTCACGGCGTCTCCATTGCCGCTCAAACTCCGAAAACCAGAAAAGAAATCTACAAGCACTTAAAAGCCGGCCAAATTTCAATCGTTGTCTGCCCCGGCGCCGCTCTTTCAATGAAAATGCTCAATCAAAAAGCCTATTTAAGCAATTCTATCGCGCCGGTTAGAGAGTTGATAGAAAACGGAATTAACGTGGGGCTGGGAACTGACAACATTCATGATTTTTTTATGCCGCTCGCCCAAGGCGATATGTGGTTTGAATTAAAAATGCTGGCCGAAGCTTGTCGGTATTATGACATAAGTAAACTAGCCGAAATTGCTTCCAAGAACGGTTTAAAAATTCTAAATTCCAATAATTAACTATTAATTAATAAATTATTATGCAGAAAGAACACAAGTACGTAAAAGTCGCCTCCTACGAACCAAAACCCGAAGAAGTCAAAAAAGTAGTCTTGCTTTATTCCGGCGGCTTAGACACTTCAGTGATGCTAAAATGGATTCAAGAAGTTTACAAAGCCCAAGTCATTGCTTTGACTATCGACATCGGTCAATTAGCCGACGATCTTAAGAAAATCAAAGAAAAGGCCTTAAAGTTGGGAGCTAAAAAGGCTATTGTCATAGATGCCAAAGATGAATTCGCTGAAAACTACATCACCAAAGGCATTTGGGCTAACGCCGATTACCAAAGAGGTTATCACATGAGCACTCCTATCGGCCGGCCACTCCTAGCCAAACTGGCCGTCAAAACCGCTTTTAAAGAAAAAGCCGACACCATCGCCCACGGAGCCACCGGCAAAGGCAACGACCAAGTCAGAATTGAAGGAACCGCTTTAGCTCTTAATCCCGACATCAAAATCATAGCGCCGGTTAGAGAATGGGGAATGGGAAGAGACGAGGAACTGGACTACGCCAGAAAACACAAAATTCCGGTCCATCAAACCAGCGATTCCCCTTATTCCTACGACGACAATATGTGGGGAGTGACCGGCGAATCCGGCGAAATTGAGGATCCGGAAATGATTCCGCCTTTAGAAAAAATCCTGCAAATTTGCACTTTGCCTAAAAAAGCCCCTCAAAAAGAAGAAATTGTAGAAATGGAATTTGTTAAAGGAATTCCCCGGACTTTAAACAAAAAATCAATGAAATTGGCGGATCTAATCATCAAAGCCAACAAAATCGGCGCCAAACACGGCATCGGAATCTCACATCACATCGAAGATAGGGTAGTCGGCCTCAAAGTTCGAGGAATTTACGAAATGCCGGGAGCCACAATGATTATTAAAGCTCATCGAAATCTGGAAAAATATGTTTCAACCTCCAATGAAAACCGCGTCAAAGCTCACCTGGATCAAGAATGGTCCTATTTTGTCTACGGCGGTCTTTGGTACGACCCGGTCATGAGAAGCATCGGTAAATTCAACGAAACCATGAATCAAAAAGTCAACGGCAAAGTAACGCTAAGGCTATTTAAAGGCAACTGTGAAGTGGTCGCCATCAAAGCGCCGGACGCTCTTTTTGACGCCAAGCTGGCAACCTTTATGAAATCCGACCTCTTTAATCAAAACGCTTCCCCCGGCTTCATTGAGCTTTGGACCCTTCAAATGAAAATGGCCAAACAAACCAGAAAAAATATTCTCCTAGCGATCGGAGATGAGGACAATCGAAAAGCGCTTTTACCTTATATCAAAAAGGTTGTTAATATACCCTGTAATTTATACGCCACCGAAACCACAAGTAAATTTTTAGACAAACATAAGATTTCCAACAGATTGGTCTATAAAATCTCGCAAGAGGAAGAACCTAATATAAAGACCTATCTCGATCAGTATAAATTCGACTTGGTGATTAATATTCCACATAAGAAAAAAGACAAAATGGAAAGAATCGACGGACCCAAAATTAGAAAAAAGACCATTGAAAAAGGAATAAGATTGGTTACCGATCTGGAAGTTGCCAAAAATTTATTAAACAGAATCGAAGAATCAATGAGAGATAAACAGTTTTAGATCAAAGGTATTTGGAAATTTTATGACCAAAATCCCTTTCCTTGCTTAATAAATATTCTCGTCTTTGTTTGTCATTCTTTAAGACAACAGGAATAGTCTTTGTAACATTTATGCCATTACGTTTAAGATATTGAACTTTTTTAGGATTATTCGTCAGCATTTCTACATCCGTTATTCCAAGATCTTTTAAAATCAAAGATTGGGCTTGGTATCTCCTATTGTCGGCTTTGTATCCAAGTTTTTCAAAAGCCTCCTTACTGGTCATCTTTTGTTTGTCTATTATTTTATAGGATTTTAATTTTACCACCATTCCATGTCCTCTGCCGGAATCATTGACAGCATAAATAATCATTCCAGCCCCTTTTTCGTTAATGTAATTTCGAGCAAAATCCAATTGCCATTTACAATCGCAACGGGAGCTACCCTCGAAAATATCACTAGATAAGCAGGCGGAGTTGATCCTGACCGGTAAAGGTTCTTCTAAATTTTTTAATAAGTTTTTATACAGTAAGATGTAAGTAAATATATTATTGTTGTAGTTAATTTCATAGGCACCCATATAAAATTTTTGTCCTAGTTCATTGACAAAAGGTGTGTCAAATGTTTTATCTTTAATAGTAATTTTGTTTTTCATAATAAATAATAATGAGTAATAAAAACAATAACAACAATAACAACACTTGCCTATTCATAACAGGAAATTGTAATAGTAAATGTACATATTGTTATGCGCCTACTTTTTATATAACAGAAAAAGAAAAGAATGCCAAATTTAAAAAAAACATCCAAAATGTAGATCAAGCAATCAAAATAGGGGCAAATTCTTTTGTCATAACAGGCGGGGAGCCTCTTCTATATAAAGACTTGTTTAAATTGTTGGCTTATATTAAAGCCAACAACTGCTCTGTTTATCTAAACACCAATGCCATCCTATTTAATAATAAAACAATCCTCAAAATTTTAAAATATGTTGATATTTTGGGCCTCCCATTGGATTCACTTGATCCAAAAGTCAATACAAAATTAGGAAGACAAAAATCTTATCAAAAAGTGATTGATTTTCTAAAAGAATATGAAGAGAACCAGTATTATGATCAAATCAAGCTTAAAATTGCAACTGTTGCCACTTCTATCAATCTAAAATCAATTCCAGAATTGATGGAAATTATTCCAGCTAAAGCTGATTTATGGAAAATTTATCAGTTTTGCCAGAGAGGCAGAGGAGAAAAGAATAAAAATCTCTTAAATATTAATCTAAAAGAATTCAATCAACTAAAAAAGACTATCAAAGCTAAAAATCCATCAATTAAAATTGTTTTTGCCACTGAAAAGTCGATTAACTTTTCCAATTTCTTAATAATTCCCTCTGGAAAAGTTTTAATTCCCTCTCCAAGAGGCTATCAGATTTTAGGATATTTAAATGATAAATTAACCCAGAAAAAGATACAAGAAGTTTGGAATAATCCTAATTATCAAGCCAACTTGAGAAGAACTTATTTATTAAAAGATTCTTGAAAAGGCATTTTGACATTTTTTATTTAAGGGTTATACTATCCCTGGAAAACAATTTTAATATATGCGATTTATAATATTAAAATCAAATATTAGTTCCAAAATGTTATTAAACAATTTTTTTTATTTAAAACAGTTTTAAGTACCTAGAAAGCACTCTCCAAGGGGTGCTTTTTTTATAGCATCAATGGAAAAAATTTATGAAAAATTTTAAAAAAACCATTTATAATTTTGATGAAGGACTGGAATATTTGAGCAGCCGAATCAAAGGAAAAACCCTGGAAATTCCAGACAGACCCGTCATGGTTGGCATCTGCGGAGGTTCAGCTTCGGGAAAAACCACCCTGGCTCAAAGAATCAAAGACATTTTCAATGGTGATGCCATGATTTTTTCTATGGATGATTACTTTAAAGGAAAAGATTTTATGCAGTCCAAAGAAGCTAAAGAAAAAGGCATTGTCTATTTTGACCACCCAGAAGCTTTGGATATAGATCTTTTCAACCAACATTTTGAAGCCTTGAAGCAAGGAAAATCAGTTAAAAGACCAATTTATGACATGAATTATAAAGTTCAAAAAAGAGTCGGCTATAAAAAAGTTAAACCTCGAAAAATAATTATAGTAGAAGGCATTTTCGCTTTATCTGATTATTTTAGTCTGGATTATGACGTTAAAGTTTTTGTTCATACAGACAAGCACGGCCGGGTGATTCGAAGACTTTATCGGAATCTAAAAAGAACCGGCCAAAAGCCTCTTGATATCCTAAAAATATTCTTTGAATACGTTGATCCGATGCATGACAAATTTGTCGAAGCTTCGAAAAAAAACGCCGAAATGATAATCAAAAATCAATATTCAGCCAAAACCGAAACCAAAAAATTCAGGTATCATAAAATCCAGCTTAAATTTAATAAAGATCTCAAAGAAAAAGAGATCAAAAAAGCCGGCGCCATTCTAACCAAAACTTCAATTCAAATTGACGATTACTACATGCCGCCGAATCAAAATCTGTCTAAAACCAATGAAAAAATGAAGATCAGATCAGAAAACAATAGTTATAAATTTATGTACGAAGGCCCTAGATTATTTTCTGATTTTAAAGTAAGTCCAGTGTTTGAATTTGAACTGGATGAAAACACTAAAGACAAATTTCAAAAGGCATACGGTAAAAAGATCAAAAGCATTAAGAAAAAGCGGAATTTGTATGCGATTGAAGACATTTTTTTTGCCAAAGATACGGTTTACCTTGCCTTAGGAGGGAAGGCTCAAAGAAAAATTGGCGATTTTATCGAAATTTATTTCAATGAACATCAAAAAGATGATAAAATTAAACTGGAAAATATTTTAAACAAATTAGGACTTGATCTCAAAGATCATATTATGGCATCCTATTTTGATTTAAGCGAGTAATTTAAATTTACCATCTCTTTAGTTACGGGGTGGTGAATCAAAAATCATTAGATTTAGGCAAAGCAGAATGACAAGAGAACAACCCCATAAGCTATTTGAAGGAGGAAAGATTCCCTTCATTGTGGAAAGATTCAAAAAAAATCAAGAGGCGGTTATTTTTTCCGACCTAGACCAAACAATCGTGACCGGCGGCCAGGTTGTTAAGGGTATGTTTAGAATTGCCGAACAAGGAACAACGGTCATTCCTATAACTGTCAGAGCCTCAAGAAGAGTTCTTGAGCTACCGGGAGTCGGGGGGCTGCCAAGAGGTCATTCACTCATAAGCTACGGCGGCGCTTGTGTGCGACCCATTTTCCAAACTTCCGGAGAGAGGCATTTTGAAAAGGAAACAAGACTCGAAGGTCAATTACTGGATCGGTCTTTAAACAAGATTCAAAAAGCTTTTGACAAAAAAGTATTGAAGGCAGTGATGTTCTTTCCATATAATCAATATGCGGTCGTTTATGGAGTCGAAAAATACAAAAGCCATCCCACAAGAACAATGAAGCGAGTAGAAAACTTCCAAAAATTCTCCCAAAGGGCAAAAGAAGACCCTCCTTTTCAAATTTTCTGCGTCAAAAACCCCGAACATGAATTAGGAAAAGAATCTCCCTTTCCTCCCAATTTTGAAATAACCGCCAATCAAGGAGGTTGGAATGTCAGACCGCCGGGAATTGATAAAGGACAAGCCTATCAAGAATGGTGTGACTTCTATAAGATAAAACCGTGGTTAACAATGGGAGCCGGGGACAGTTTTGCGGATTTGGAATTTTTAAGAAGAATAGACGAGCAAGGAGGACAAACGATCTTGGTTGGACACGAGGTTCCGGAGAAAGAGTTTAAACCAACCATTAGAGTTGTAACCCCCGACGAGGTTCCCGCCGCGATTGGAAAATTAATGAAGCAGTTGTAAAAAGGTTTTTTTAAACTAAACTAAACTCTATAATCGAAAAGGTGGTAGATTACCCAACCACCAACCTCCTAAACTCCCTCTTCCCAACCCGAAGAATCTTTCCATCCATATCTTTTTCAATCTTAGATCCAAGATCGTTTTTTACTTTATCCTCAATTTTAACCCCATTTTGCTGCATTTTCCTTTTGGCATCGCTTTTGCTTTGGGCCAAATTATTATTAACCAAAACATCGATTAACAACTCCGCTTGGCTTACTTTGATTTTGGGGGCTTCATCTGGATTTTGGCCCTCGGAAAAAACCTGTTCAAAATAATTTCGAGCTTCTTTAGCGGCTTTTTCGCCTTTGATTAGCTTGACAATCTCATAAGCCATTTGCTTTTTAAAAATCATCGGGTTTTCGCCTTTGTGCATCGCCTTTTTTATTTGAGCGATTTCGTCTGTGGGGATTTCCGTCAAAAGCTCAAAACCGGTTAAGATCAATTCATCCGGATAACTCATCGCCTTGCCAAACATATCTTGTGGCGAATCCGAAAGATTAATGCCGTTGCCTTTGGTTTTGCTCATGGTTCGCGCATCCGGCGCATCCATCATTTTGTGAGTTCGGACAAATTTTTCCTTGCCCAGGTATGCTTTGCTTAAATCCCGGCCGATCAGCATGTTAAAAGTCTGGTCCGCCCCGCCGATTTCCAAATCAACTTTCATAGCCACGCCGTCATAACCCTGCATCAGCGGATAAACCAGTTCATGGAGTCGAATCGGGTCGCCGTCTTTAAGCCGCCTTTCAAACATGTCTCGTTCAATCATTCGCTGCAGGGTTATTTTACTCATCAATTCCAAAATATCTTCGAATTTAAGTTTATGCAGCCAGTCGTAATTGTGCAGAAATTTAACCGGATTTTTGCCGTAAAAATCAATCAATTGAGAGGCCTGCTCCTTCCAGCCTTTCATATTTTCGGCAATCTTTTTATCGGTGAGCATCTCCCTTGTCGTGTCTTTGTCCGGATCGCCGACTTTTGAGGTAAAATCACCCACCAAAAAAATCACCTCATGGCCCAATTGCTGCAGAATTCTAAGCGCTCGAATTCCCATTGCGTGTCCAATATGCAGATATTTCCCGGTCGGATCAAATCCCTGATAAATCTTCAATCGCTCGCCGCTAAGCAATTTTTTTTCAAACGCTTTCTTGCTCGGATAAATCGCCTCCACTCCGCGATTCAAAAAAGTATCAATCAATTTTTTGTCTTTTAAAATTTTCGGCATAATTTTGTTTAATAAATAATTATACCCCCAAACTCAACCCCTCCTCCCTATTTCGTCGCTCTCAAACGACAAGACCTGTGGAGAAGGGGCCGGGGAAGGTTTACTCAAAGGGATATTTGTTTCATCTTGCCATTTTCCCCAATTTTTTGCAATTTAACCCGATGCAATCTCTTGCCAAGGAAGGATTTATCCTTGCCCCAAAAACCCTGTAAGGCTCCTTCCCTGTAAAGGGAAGGTCGGGATGGGTTTTGGGACAACGTTGAAGCTAGCTTTTACAGGCTTAGTGAGGGATTGGACTCTAGTTTAAAAAAAATCAATAAAAAAAATAAAAACCCCGAAAAAGGGATTTTTTATCAAGTCTTTAAGATGGTCTCCATTGACTTAAGTTAATCAACATCATTATCATAAACAATCGTCTAATAAGCATTCGGTCAAATTCATTAAGATCTTGGCAATAATTTGCTAGTGATAATTTATTTTTAGGGGTAGTTTGTTCTGTTTTTTTCACATTCAATTCTTTTTTACTGGGTTTCAATGAAGCTTTTTTCTTTCTCAATAATTTTCTCCCATTTCATTTTATCCTTAGATTTTATTGCATCCATCTTTTCTTCTAAATTCTCTGTTAAGAAAACTAAAGCTTGTGGATTGTTTTTTAAAATTTCAATAATTAACAAAACATCTTGAGACGACATTTTTTGAATTACTTCTTTCCACATTTTCTTTTGCTGTTCCGTCAATCTCGCAATCTCAATTTTTTCTTTTAATTCGTTTTTCGAATTATCGATCTCTATTTTTCCCATATATTTGTTTTAAAAAATTATTCTTTAGGATATGTCCTCTCATACCTCTTGGTATCTCCGGTTTCAAGGTCATACGACACAGAAAGAGATGAGCCATTATAACATTCAGCAGTAATATATAGCTTACCTGACATTATACTTGTTTTTACTATTTTAAAATTATTTCCAATCTTAACCTGCTCGCGAGTACTTTTATAAAAATCAATATTTTTATCTGGAAATTTTAATATTAAATTCTTATCACTATCATCTTCGGGAACAGTAAACTGGCCCCCTGATTCTATTATTTTAGTTTCAACCTCTTTCGGAATCCTTACCTCAAAGGGCAATTCATACCTTTCATTTAAAGTCATTTCTGTTATAGATTGATATTCACCTCCCTCAGTAATAAGTGTAAGGTCTTTATTCTTATAATCAAAAGCTTCAGCTTCCTTCCCATGGTAAAGATGAGTTGCTATAAGAAGAGTAGCAGCCGTAGTTAGTATTTTAAAACCCTTCCTAAATCTTTCAGAATTCAATAGTCTTTCAGGATTCGATCCTTTTTCTTCTCCTGGCTTTACTGAATCCTCCTTTGCATTGAATTCTTGTTCAAATTTAGACATAAATTATTTATACTTAATAATTATTTTCAAACAATAGCACTATTTAAAATATATGTCAAGAGTTTTTTATACTGCTGCAGAGTCTTTTTTAGCAGAACACTCAATGAAATTTTTTTTAAAAAAATCTAAAAAGTTTTCTGTTTAGTTGATTTTTATAACAATTCGATTAAAATAGTAATTATTATAGCCAAATTTTAAACATAGCAAATGCATCCCCATGAAGCTCCAGAAATCAAGAATAGCCTTTATCCCCAGAGATTCTTTATGAGCGCGGAAACAACCATTAGAGAGCTACAAGATCTAGAAAAAAGGAGAATTAAAAAAATTGAATTAACCGACGAAGAAAAAGGAACAGACAGTGGCGATAATTTAAGAAAAGCTAAAAGAAAAATTTTAAGAATGTATCAAAGAAAGATAAACACAATGATCGCGCTTAGCTATGAAGCGCCGTTTGTTATCTCCAATATTAAAAAGTTTATGGGAGAAGAAGAAAATCTAACCGAAGATGAAAAATCGA
>WJJX01000047.1 GCA_014729445.1 Candidatus Moraniibacteriota bacterium
AAAATATTCTATCGATGACATACCATCGATTATCGGAAAAGTAAAAAAAATCAGCCCCCAAAAACTGGAAAAAGAGCTAAAAAATACCTTTAAATCAAATGATTCCTAATTTATAAAATATTTACTGGATACTAATGTAATTGTTAGAGTTATAACTAGGGATGATGAATCTTTGACTCCAAAAGCCTTAAAAGTCTTTGATAATATTCAAAAAGGCGAGCAAAAAGCAGTTATTATTACGCTTATTATCGGCGAGGTTCTATATGTATTAACTTCGCCAAAATTATATAACATTAGTAGAGAAAAAGCGGTTTTGGCCTTAAAAATCATTCTGGAAACCAAAAATATCGTAACCGAAGAAAAAACAATAACATTAAAAGCTCTAAACTTATTTGCAAGCGTTTCTCTGGATTTCCCGAATTGTTTTTTATTAGCCAAGAAAGAAGTAAAAAGCTTTAAGGATATCTTAACATTTGATAAAAAACTAAAATAAATCGCTAAATGAAAACTACCGACTAAATATAGTTGGTTTCTTGAACAATAGGCTTTAGCCCCCTAACAAAACCAAAAACCGCCCGAAAAAGGCGGTTTGGCTGTCTCAAAGGTTTGAGTATTTGGTTTATCATCCGATTAAAATATAAATCAATAGATTAATCTTGTCAATAACATATACACGAATAAACTTACGATACTTACATTCCTGGAGGCGGGGGGAGTCGAACCCCCAAGACCTTGGATGATAAACCATGTCTTAAACCTTTCGCCCCCAGCGAATTAGCATATCCAACTACAATGAAAAAATTCTAAAAACAAAATAAAAACATAATAAAGTCCCTATAATTCATAAAAATCATAATCTAATCCCCCTAAATTCTTTCTCGCTTCCTCTATCTATAATGGTTTCTCTTTGAATCGGATAATGAATATAGCCTTTTTCTTGTAAGATTAAACACCAAATTACCGACTTAACGCCAGGTTCTTTTGGATAAAATCTATTATTTTTTCCGGAGTTTCGAAAACACTCATTAACAAAATTTATTTAATTTATAATTCTCCCTTGACTAACCAAGCAAATTATGTTATTCTAATCTGTTTAACTCTAATGACAAAGATTTAATGCAATCAGTATTATTCATCGTTCAAAATTTGCCGGTGCCGCAAGACAGACGAGTTTGGATGGAAGCCAGAGCCTTGAAAAAAGAGGGATACACTGTTTCGGTGATCTCGCCGAGTTTTAATTTCTCCAAACAAAAAAAATTTCGAAAAATCAAAGGCATCAATGTTTATCAATTTAAAAACTATTATCAGCCCGGCCGATTTTTAGGCTACTTTATCGAATACGCTTATTCGCTTTTTCGAATTGGGATTTTGACTTTAAAAGTCTATTTTAAACACAATTTTTCCGTAATCCATGTCGCTAATCCACCGGATTTATTGTTTTTAATCGCTCTTCCTTTTAAGCTTTTAGGAGTAAAATTCGTCTACGATCAACATGACCTAAATCCCGAGCTTTTAAAAAATAAATTTGCCGATAAAAGCCAAAAAAAGTTAGCCCTTTTCTACAAAGTCCTGCTTTGGCTTGAAAAAATTTCTTTAAAAATCTGCGACTTGCACATAACCCCATCAAAATCCGCTCAAAAGATAACTTTGAAAAGAAACAAATTCAAAGCAGTCAGCGTTATTGTCAGAAACGCCGTATTTCGAAACGGAAATCGAGACAAAATCGACAAAAGATATTTAAGAAAAGTCAAAAAATTTAAGTACGTCTGCGCTTACCTCGGAGTGATGGGCAGCCAGGACGGCCTTAGAAATTTAATTCGAATCATCGATCACATCGTAAACGACCACAAAAGATCCGATATCGGCTTTGTTCTAATGGGCGACGGCGACGAGCTTTCGGTTGTCAAAAAAAGGGCCAAAAAATTAAAACTAAACAACAATATCGTTTTTACCGGCTGGGCCGATGAAAAGATGAAAAACACTTTTTTAAACAATGCCGACTTAGGCCTAATGCCGGACCCTAAAAACGATCATTCCACCAATTCTCTGCATAACAAAGTTTTAGAATATATGGAAAGCGGTTTGCCGTTTGTTTCTTTTGATTTGGCCGAAACCAAAATGATCGCCAAAAAAGCGGTTATTCAGATAAAAAACAACAATGAAAAACGTTTCGCCAAAGCCGTAATCGATTTAATTAACAACACCAAGCAAAGAAAAGCCTTGGGCAAATACGCCCAAAAAAGAGTGCTAACCAAAGGCTACACCTGGAACGAATCAACCAAAAATTTAAGACTATACTATAAAAATCTTCTTGATTCCAAGGAAACTCAAAAAAGTTTCTTTAAGGGCCCGCTGTACCAAGAATGCTATAAAAAAGGCCTAATCGAAATCAAAAACTAAAATCCCGCCTCTTTTTACAAGCCGGTAAAAATTGATTATTATTAGGGAGTCCATCCTCAACCTCCCAAACCTTAACCTTAACCCAAACAATGCCGCTACTCCCTAGAAAAATAATCGGAATTTTTGGGGTCCTGGGCTTGACAGCGGCTTTATTTTTGCTGTTTTTCGAATCAATTTCAACCGCCTTGTTTTTCCTCTGTGGCGTTATTTTAACCCTAATATATTTGGAAAAACCGGCCTGGGGGTTTTTTCTATTGATTTTCATCCGACAAATTACCGATCGCTACAGCGATCTAACCGTGTTCTCATTGAAAAATTTGTTTTTTATTAATTTATCGGGCGCTTTAGGCCTGATTCTGATTGGCTTTTCGGCCTTTTTTTTAATTCAGAACCGATCCAAGGTCTCCAAGATTCCCTTAGCCAAACCAATCGCGCTGTTTATGTTATTGTCTTTAATAAGCTTTTCCTACTCAGTTGATCTAACTTTAAGCCTGGCCGAATTTCTAAGAGTTTCGGGATTTTTCATGTTATATCTGGCTACCTACGATTTGTTTAATACCAATCAAGAAAAAAAAGAAAATCTCTTAAAGTTAATTGTCATTGCTTCCGTAATCCCGTTTATGGTTGGAATCTTTCAAATTATTACCAAAACAGGGCTTGGAGGAACAACCGGCATAACCAGCCGAATTTACAGCACTTATTCTCATCCTAATGCTTTTGCTATTTTTGCCTTAATCATCTTTGCGATCGCCATGTACTATCAATTTGTTTATCAAAACAAGGCGCCGATCACCAAGCTGCCTTTGATCGTTTACACCGGCCTTACTTTTGCTCTGCTTATTCTAACCTACGGCCGAGGCGGAATCCTGGCCCTTATGTGCTTTTCTCTGATTCTAAGCTTTTATCGAGGCAACAAAATTTTTATTTTTCTGATCGGGTTTGTCTTTGCCATTTTGTTCTTTGTTTCCCCAACCGTTCATAATCGAATCGAGGACGTTTACAATCCGCCGGCCAACAGCTCCGTTCGTTGGCGATTCGAGCAATGGAAGCGCAGTTGGGAGATCTTCCTTGAGAAAAAAGTGTTAGGTTACGGAACCGGCACCGAAAAAATCGCTTTCGGCCATGAATACGGCTATAATTTGGTTTATCAAGCCCATAACGACTATCTTCTAATGCTGGTCGAATTGGGGATAATTGGTTTAATCTTGTATCTTTTCCTCTTATCCAAAATTTTAAAAAAATTATATCTAGCCTATCAACAAGCCCAAAATCAAAACGAAAAAGATCTGGCTTTTGTTATTTTAGCCTTATCAATCAGCCTCTTCTTCTATGCAATCGTAAACAACATTCACAATTCAACGGCCATTCATTGGATCTATTGGCCCCTTCTCGCCCTCGTCCTCAAAAAATCAAAGGCCCAACAAGAATAATTCTGTTATTTCACCCCCCCACCTTGAATTCGATTGATTTCAAATGTACATCGACCTTTATACCACCTAAAAATTATTTAATTTTTTTTTGATAATGTTATAATAAATCATCATCAAAATCGTATCGGGTTAGTTAATAGAATTTAAATATTATCCTCGCGGTTTTGGCATAATATGAAAATTTTATTATGAACTTGTAAAATTAAACCTTGAAGTATTTTAAAGATAAATTTAATATGAATTAAGTTAAGGCCTATCCATCAAACATCCGACCATGAAAAAAATAAAAAAACACCAAATAATCCAGATCCTTGTGATTTTAGGCATGTATTTAACTGGCGTTTTGTTATTTAAGGAATTGCCCGAAGAAATGCCGATTCATTGGAATGAGATAAATCAACCCGACAATTGGATCCACAAAAAATTCTTTATTTTAACCTTTCCAAGTATCGCCTTGGTTTTCATGATCTTGTTCAATTTTTTCAGCCTGATGGAAACGCGGAAAAGCAAAAATCAACATTTAAGGGAGGTCTGGCATTTGATTCAAACCATTTTTATCGTATTTTTTGCCTATATTTATATGATCGCCCTCTACGCCTCCGTCAAGGAAAATATTTCCCTGGGCGTCTATATTGCCTGCGGAGTGGGCATATTGTTGGTTTTGGTCGGGGGATTTTTAGTCAAAGTCAAGCCTGATTATTTTTTAAAATTTAACAATTTTTTTCATTTTAACGATCAGGCAAATAAGATTAGTAAGGGTAAAATTCAAAAAATCGTCGGCTGGTCCTTCTTCTTGGGCGGTTTTTTTATAATTATTCAAAGTATATTTTTCAAAGCCCATCTTTATATTTTTTTCTTTTCAACACTTATTATTGCTATTTTTGTTCCAATTTTTTATTCTTATTTTAAATTTAAAAAAAGCGACGGTATAGATACAAGATAGCAGGTTAAACTATTTAAAAACCGGGAAAAATTTCAAGACGTAATCCGCATTATCCAACAAAGAAAAAGCCGGCTTATTTTATTTTTAGACCTGTTAGAATTTTTCATTTTTAAAGCACAACCTGCTTTTAAATACTCGCCAAACTGTAAATCCACCTTTAATTTTAGAAATTTTTCAAAAAGCTTTAGATCTTAACCTGTTTCGGATTAAGGATTTTAAACTCTCTAAGAAATTGGGAAACAATAATATATTTTTGAGAAGTTTTTAAATTTTTGGTCAAGAAACTGTCTTTTAAAATCAAAAGCAGCCGAAAAGCCGCCGGACTCAAATTTTGGGCTGTTGTTTGTTGTTCGATCAGGCTGTTGAATAAGGCCCCTATTTCGGCTTGGGCGCTTAAAATAACAGCCTCCGCCAGCTCAAACAAATTTTGAGGTCCCTTAATATAATTTTTCAAAATCTCGAATTTTTCGCTTAAAAAATCATCTGTTTTGACATCGGCTTTTAACAGTTCAAAATCCTTCAACAAAGCCGCTCTTTGTTTAAAAAGTCGATCCAGCTTTTCGAAAAATTCTTCAAATTCGCCGGATTTTAAATTTTCGGCATATCTCAAAGCCCGTTCGATTTCGAACAATCCAAAGCCGAAATCCCGGTTTAAAGCTTTTTTAAACACTATATTTAAGTCGTAAAAAACATTAATAAGACTATCTGCTTTTTTCTCCAATGCCGCATATTGGATTCTGGCTTGATCCAACTTGTGGTTTGAATCTTTGCTGCTTCGAAAAATCTTTTCACCTGCCTCCAAGTCAAGCTCTAAAGCCTCATAGTAGGCTTTAAGCAGCTCGAGTTCTTTAAGTCTGGCTTTTAAGGTCAAAACGTGTTTCAAATTATCATACTTTTTGAATATTTTATAGGCATAATTCAACAATTTTCGCTGACTTTCGATTAATTGGCCGGTTTTTCGATATTTTTGTTTGAAAACAGTTAAAACGGCCGATGCGTCACCGATGCTTTTAAAGGAATTAATTTCCGCTCCATAGCTGGACACAGCCTTTTTCAAGCTTTTGACTAAGCCGTTGATTCTTTTTATGTTTTTAGGGGTTTTGGTCAAAATTTCTCCGGAGATGTCATTGTTACTTATAATTTCTCGAGCCCGGTCTCTTAGTTTTTTTAGCTTTTCCTCCAATTTTAAAAATTGCAGATATTTAAGCTCGCTGTTTTGGGCCATCAGGAAAAGTTTGTTTGATTCAAAATATTCGGTTAAGTGCGTCAAAGAAGCTTTGTTATTTTTCAGTTCGAGATTCAGGCTGTCAAAATAGTCTGGATTTTTGTTTATTTTTAGAGCTTTTTCATAAGCTCTGCCGCCGCTTTGAAGAATTTCTTGGATATTTAAATATTTTTTTTTGGATTTTTTAAAACAAAGATCGCAGTCCTTATATAAGGTGAGTTTTTGAATTAGAGTTTTTATTTTTGTCTCAAGCCTTTGGTAATCTTTTTCGACAGTGGTATAGATTTCCTCAATCTCCAAAATCATTTCCTGTAAATAAGGCGATTGTTTGTTAAGATTCCTTAAAAGAAAATCTTTTTCAAAAAAGGCTTTGGCCAAATCCTTTCTAAGAAAATTTAAAACCAGCCGGCTGTTTTCGACTAACAAACTGCGGCGGCCGATGTTTAGAAAGGCTTTTTTTTCTAAATCGATGGTGTAGAAATGACGTTCAATACCAGACTTGCGATAGTCCGCAATTGAAAAATTCTCGTCAGAAACCGTTGATTTGTCTAGAAAGTCCAGCTTTTTTTTGATTTTATTTTTGATTATTTGGTAATTCATTTTATTTTTTTCGACCTTAATCCTTTTTAAAATTTAACATAATCCAAAAAATATGTCATTGATATTTAAG
>WJJX01000048.1 GCA_014729445.1 Candidatus Moraniibacteriota bacterium
ATTATTAAACATATAATCAAATTATATCCTTAATAATGGTTTGGGAGACTTACGAGTTTTTAACTCTGCTCCCCGGTCCATTAGACCGATTAGATTGTTTTAAAATGGCCGCTCATCGTATTGAAGTTAAAGAATCCCTCAATTCTTCTTCCTTCTTCGAGACGGGTGTTTGTTGGGAAAATAACCTTTCCCATAAACCCTTTAAAGATCCAGAGGTGGTTTGTGTTTCCGCTCTCGATGCCGATTTCCGTTATGAGGAATTGCACAGGTATTGATTCCTCTAACGTATAGCAAGGATTCACTTCAACATTAACCATTGTTTGGTTCATAACACAACCAAAAACGGTTTCTTTAGCCGGCATTCTTTTAATCTCTTTCTTGATTTCAGCTTTGAACGTCATTTCTCCTCCTCATGGGTTTCGGTTTCTGGCTCTTTAAAAAATGGCCAGTTTTTAAAGTTAGCATACTATTGACAAAAAGTCAATAGTATTATGTAATATTAGGCCTTAATTTTACGAAAATCCCCAAACCTCCCACCAACAAAAGCCAAATCCTCATAAACCTCCGCCCAATCCAAAGTTCTAAAACCGTCACGTAAAGCCCGCCATTTAGACTTATCACTCAATTTCTCTCTCTTAATAAACGGATTATTGGCTTTGATTAGCAATTTTTTATCCTTTAAAATAGCGTTCGAGCCAAACATGACTTTAAAAATCAATCGCTTGTCTTCGGGATCATCCTCATCCCATCTTTTTTCAACATTCATCGTAAAATTGAAAAACTTTTCGCATTGTTCGAGCCAATTATCATTCCTATTTTCTAACTCTTCAATTTTTTCTCGAATCTGTTTTTTTTCTTTTTTTAATTCTTTCTTTTGACTTAAATATTCTTCATCATCTAAATAATCATTGTTTAAATTTTTCTTTGATAGCTTCATTTTTAAAAGCCCTCGAAGTTCATCCTCGGTTTCGGTTAATCTTTTTCTTTGTATCGCAAGTAAATTTTTAATCCTCTTTGTTTCTTCTTTGTTTGTGGACCGCAAAACATCCAAAGCCCATTCAACAAATTCACTTGGAAAAACATACTCTCTAATTGTTTCTAAAACTTGATCTTCAAATTTATCCTCTCTTAAATAACCTTGCGAACACTTGCCTTTCTTTTTGCTACATCGATAATAAGTAATTCCCTTTTGAATCTCTGCCGTTATCATCGAATCACATTCCCCACAACGAACCATACCAGTATATCGATGATTATGCGTTTGACTTCTTGGTTTAGATCGAAGTCCTAAGACTTCTAATGATTTATTAAACATTTTTTTTGAAATTATCGGATCATGAGCCGTTTCCCTTGGTAAATCATCGGGTTCGTGAATGTCACCCTTCCAAGGAATCGCCCCATAATAAAACGGATTAGACAAAACGACTTTTAAAGTCGACTTAGTAAGCATTTTTTGACTCCTTTGTCCTTTAATTCCCAAATCATAAGATATTTCTCGTAAATCGTTAATCGAATAAATCCCTTTAATATTATATTCATAAAGTTTTTTAATGGCGGGAGCAAGCAGGGGATCGGGTTCGACTCTTTTTAATTCCCTCCCTTCTTTATCTGCCATATTTTCAAGCATAAATTGTTTTTTTGACTCGTGTCTCTTCCCTGTAATAATACCATCCTTATTTAAATTCAAATACCCGACAGGTGCCCCAATCGGATATTCTCCCTTTAAAAGCTTTGATTGAATATCCCGCCTCACAAACTGACTTGTATCATCCGATGATTTTTTAGCAATCGCAAAATGAATCTGCATAATAAACTTATCATCGCTTATATGCGAATAATAAGCCTTCTCTGGCGTTCGTATTTCTTTAATTAATCCATCATCCATCATATAAATCACATTCCCACCATCAAAACTATTTCTAGCAATTCTAGTTAAATGATAAACCAAAATTCCATTTGCTTTCCCTTTCTCAATTTCCCCAAGCATTCGATTGAATTCTTTCCGTCCCTTTTTATACGCCGAAGCCGATTCTTCAAACCAACCTACAACTTTTAATCCTGTTCTTTTAATAGATTTCTTAAGCTCTCTTTTTTGAGCCTGTAAACTTAACATTTGAGCGTCCTCTCGATCACTACTTTTTCGAATATACACGAAATATTTAATTTTTGTTTCCTGTGACATGATTTTGATTTAAATTCAACTAAAAAAGGCGGTCCTAGCTTACCCAACTCAACTAAAGTCTTAGTTTTGTCGGTAGAACCGCCCGTTCAGGGACAAAAAATGACTTTAGTTTTTGAATTAGGTAAGCATTAACATTATAAACAAAATTATTCTATTTTCAAATATGTATAACTTAGTTATAGGGTAGGGGACTATTCTTTTTCAAGTTCATTCATCATTCTAGATAATTCCTCTAACTTATTATTTAAAGCTTGGTCTTTTAATATCTTTTTATCACTTAAAAAATCAAGTAGTTCCCCAATACTAATAAACCTATTTACTTGTTTCAGATTCATCTTCTTCTCTAAATTTTTAATTCTTGCCATTAACATTATTTTCAATTATTTCAAGCCTCTTAGTTAAATCGGTAATTTCAATTGCCTTTATAATATGACCAGATAAAATACCGATACAATTTGCCGTTTTTGTATCCATTTCTCCAGCTCTTACTTTGTTTATCGTTTCTGCTAAAAGCAAAACCACATCCTCGGGAATTCTAATATCAACAGGAGGCAGAGGATTAGTATTTATCGTTAGTCTATTTTGTCCTCCTCTTCGTTGTATCTCTTTTTTCTCCTTATCGGATATATCAGGATTATGAAGATAACAATAATCACTATTATTCATTGCTTGAGCATTACATTGTTTATTATTTTGTTTTATAAATTTACATTGCATAGTTTTTTTGAAATTCTAAAATTCTACTATATATATAAATAGAATTTTAGAATTCTAAATTAGATTGCTTATTATTATCCCTTAAATAATACAATTTAGACGTTCCTTTGCCTTTTTTAAAAATAATTTTCTCTAAACGCTCTAATCTCCTTAATGATTCTCTGGTTTTATATTTATTTACTTCATATTCATTTTTTGCAATTTCTTCAATATCTTTTTTAAGTAAACCATCTTGATTTTTCTTTAAAATATTAATTACCATTTCATCATTAGTTTCCGACGTTTCTTCTTGTCCAATATACTGAAAACATAATAATCCGTAATCTTTACAGACTTTTAACTCAAAAGGATTAATGCTTTCCTCTTCTCTTGATTTTGGTTGCTGTATTTCAATTACAGTATTTTTTTCCTTAGCTTTTATTGAAATCAAAGAATCACATGAGGCTAATATATCGGTTGAACCTCTAAGTTTAGACGAAGCCTTAACTTTTCCAAATCCCTCTTTTTTTTCATGATGAGTAATAATGACAGTTATGCCATATTTATAAAACTGTCCAAGATACCTAAATACAACATTCATCTCTTTCGCACTATTCTCATCGTTTTTATGAATTCTAACTAAAGAATCAATAATAATTACACTAATCCCTTCTTTTTTACAATATTTTATAATTTCTGTAATTGCTTGTTTATCAGTTACAATAAAATCCTTTTTTGAAATTAATCGAATATCCAAATCAGGATCACCGCCAAGCAATAATATCCGTTGTTTTAGTATCCTCAAATGATTTTCCTCATCAATTATCAATATTCCTGCTTGCTGTGTTTTAAAAGTATCAAAAAGTTTATCACCCCTTGAAATATTAATTGCCATATTAATCAACAACCAAGTTTTAAAATTACCAGGCGGTCCTGCTATAATTGTAATCCCTTCTTTTGGGATTAGTTTTTCTACCAGCCAATCAGTTGGGGGAATATCCATGTTTAGAAGTTCATCCATCGATAATGGTTTAAATTTTGCAAGAATGTTATGACCGTTCTTTTCCTTATCTTGTCGAGACCCGATATCTTTTGATTTTGTTTCCAAGTTATCTAATATACTTTCTTTTTGCATTTGATTCACCATAATTTTAATATTAATTTAAATAATTTACTGCTTGCTTAAAATCAAAACCTTGTAATTTCATAACAAGACTAATAACATCCCCATTATTCCTACACCCAAAGCAATAAAAAGAATTCGTATTGGGATATATATAAAAACTTGCTGTTTTTTCTTTGTGAAAAGGACATAATGCAACGTGTTTATCACTAATTTTTTTTAAATCTAAAAAATTACTAGCAATATCAATTATTGGCTTATTCCTTGCAATCTCTATTTTATCTTGAAAATTTGATCCATAAGACTGTTTTGCCTTCGATAAAGTATAAAAAAGTAATCTTTTAATTCTCAAAATTTGATCAATGCAATTTAATAATTTTGGTAAATAAAGATGATATATTAATCTTTTATAAAACCACCGATCAAAGTCTGATAAATTATCATTATATTTATTGATAATATTAAATTTTTTAATAATCTCTTCCTCTGCAATCTTTCCTTTTTCCTCCCATTCATCAATTTTGTTTAAAAGCATTTTCCTTGATGGTTTAAATACTTCGTAAATATCCTTTTCAGTTTTAGAAAAATTCCTTTTTTCTTCATGTTTTCTCCAGTCGTTTTCAACACGAAAATAAAATTCTGCTTCCATTTCCCTTAATAATTCATTTTTAACAAATTTCTTGTTCATGATCTTTATTTTTAATCTTAATTTTTGGTTTTAAAACAGTTTCCACCAACTGCACTACTTCAATCCCTTTCCCTCGTGCTTCATCATCCGACAACTCCACCCCAAATCGTTTCTTCCAAAGCTTTTTAAATTTATTTATTTGTGTGTTGGTTAAATTCATCATTTAAATACTAAAAGTTTTTCTTTTTAACTCTTTTTGAATTATAAAAATTTTTGTCGGTTCAACTCGAAGTGATCCTTTATAAAATTGCTCCAAAATATTATCCGTATTCTCATCCCTCAAAACCCCAAACTTAACTTTTGAATCATTTATTCTCTCTACCGATTCCAATTTATTTCCATTAAAATAAAGTAAAACACTCATTTTTAATAAATCTGAATCAGTTATTAAGTCTTTTTGATTTATACCCTTTGTCATTGTTTTAATCTTAATTTTTAATATAAATAAAAAAACCCAGCATACTCGCCGAGTTTAATCGACTTTCTGCTGGGTTCATTTATGCCAGTTGGCCATTTCTTATACCCAAATTAAATTGTGATTTATATATAACTTAAAAATTAATTCAAGTCAAATTCAAGTCAAATTTTAATTATCATCTGGTACTGCTTCAATCGTACAAGGTGGTTTATATTGATCGAAATCATAGGCTTCTCTTGACGTTCTTGGATGAATTTTTGTAGCTCCCCATATTATTTTATTTTTCCCATTTGGTAATCTTTTTTCTATTATTGGGTCAACCTTAAATTGAATTTTACATTTAGGACATATCAACTTTTTGGATCGATTATCAGTTTTATATTGATATTTTACCCATTTATTTCCATTTTTATCTTTTCCGGCGATGTATGAGTCACATTTAGGGTTAGGACATTTAATTCTACGTTTTCCATTTTTCCCAAAAGTAGGAGTATTGTTTTTCTTCATAATCTTAATTTTAATTATTAATCTATCCTAAAAATAGAATAATTAAACTAAAAATTCAAATTTCTTGCATTAAATCGATCAAAATTGTAAATTAAAAATACAATTAAATATTTTAGAGACCTAACCCTTAATTTTTTTAAGGTATGGTCTAAAAACCATGCGTATAAAAAACGGCATTCTTGTCGGTACTATACGCATGGTCATAGTTAGAAATAGCTATGGGAGCTTTATGCTTCACCGACGGAGTGCCCTTTTTTATTTAAATCATTTTTATCATTAATATTAAAAAAATGAACGAAAAAAACCAATTAACAGATCAAACCCAAAAATCTCCTTGGTATAAAACTTGGTGGGGGATATTGCTAATTATATTCTTTTTCCCAATACTCGTGCCAATTTTAGTTTGGACAAAAACAAACTGGAATATAGCTGTAAAAATTGTAATTACAATCATTTGTGGCTTTTTTTTCCTAGCAGGAATATCTGATAATTCCAGTCAGATAAACCAAGAAACTAAACCAAGTCAAGAAAAAAATGAAATGGAAATAAACAAAAAAAATAATGAAGTTAAAGACGAAACCAACAATAGTCAAGAAAATGACAACCAAGATATCGGAAAAATATATTGTAATAAAACCAATAATGAATGTAAGGGTACTATAATTAAAATAAAAACATGTAATACTGACCCCAGTCAACAGTGTTTTGTAGTAGATATGGGAGAAAATTATAATCAACCTGTTGAACATCCTATTTCAAATGGCTATGCTAAAGACAAAGACAATCAAATTGATGATTCGGATGAAGATTTAAAAATCTCAAAAGAAAAATTTACATATTATGATCAATTATTCAAACAAGTATCTTCTTTGCATGAAGAATACATTTCTATTAAAGACGAAGTCAGACAAGCTCAAATACTAAGAGAAATTAGAAATATTGAAAACCCAAAATTTAATAATAATATGTCCCCTGGAGAAAAAGAATTACTTTTCCCCATAAACGATTATATCGCTTCCGTAAGCTATTTAAGGTATAGGAATGGAAAATATGAAGGGATAGATTTCGCCAACGAAAAAAAAGAAGAAATATTAAGAGCAATTAATTCCGTTAAAAATTATAATAATCTTTAATAAATAATTTAAAAATCATGACTGAAGAAAAAAAATCTAACAAAAACAAAACTATTCTTGCAATTGCTTTTATTGTAGTATTTATAATTGGATGGTTTAGTGGCAGTGAATACAAAAAATATCAACTAAGAAAAGGCCTTCGAGACGCTTTTAGTGGTGTTAAAAATGACGGCGGTGTGGATATTCAAAAAGAATCAAAACAAGAAAAAAAAGAAATGGCTGAAAAAGAAATTATTGAAAAACAAAAAGGGGACATAGTAGAATTAGCGACTATAAATATAAAAGTCGAAGAAATAGAAGAAATGAAACAAACTACAAGAGAATATGGAAGTCCCGGTGTGGCCGATGAAGGAGCAAAATTCGTTTTAGTAAAATTAAGTGTAACAAATACAACCAAAGCCCCCTTTGAATTCGAAGACTCTTTTGTTCTTATTGATGAAAGCGGAACAAAATATAATCCAGCACCACCATTTAGTTTAATAGATGATTATTTAAAATATAAAGAGCTTCAACCAAATATAGCGAAAACTGGTTATATGATTTTTCAAGTTCCAGAAAATCTTGATAGTTATAGTTTAGGGAGTTCAAAAAAAGGGACCGATGAATATTACAAAATTAAGTTAAAATAGTTAATTGTTAAAAATGAAGTTTATTAATTCCCTAATAAATATTATTAAAAAATTTGATTCTCCAACAAATCAGACCATAAATACCATTATTGATAAAAGAACCGATATTTGCCCTTATTGCAATCAAAGATTAAAAAAAATTCCCGGAGCTAAAACAAAATGTCCTTCCTGTAATAACTTTATTTTTGTTAGAACAACACCAAATAACGAAAAAGTCTCTGTTACAAAAGATGATGCAGATAAAATTGATGATGAGTGGGCTAAAATTAATGGAACTTTTGAATTTAGACAAGAGAAAAAAAGACAATATAAAGATAAATACAACCAGTTAAAAGCAAGATTTAAAAAAAATCCTGATAAAAATGATGTAAAATGGGGATTATTAAATGATGAACTTGTAAAAAATTTACAAAATGGAGATATAAATTTGTATCGTTCTACTAGGTTTAATATGGCTGAATTGTTACATAAAGAAAAAAACTATAAAAAAGCTTTATTATTTTATTTTGAGGTCTGTTATTTAGATATTAATGATCCAATAGAAATCTTTTTTGCTCCCGGAATAATTAAACGAGCAAAAAGAAATATTAAATTACTTTATCTCAACAAAGAAGAGTGTAAAAAAATGTTTATCGAACGTAATAAAATGATACAAAAATACCCAGGAATTAAAATTGATCCAAAAAAAGCTTGG
>WJJX01000049.1 GCA_014729445.1 Candidatus Moraniibacteriota bacterium
CTGATCTTTATTCCCAGCCACTCTCTTTCCTTAATTCACCCGCCTTTTTTAAAAGCATCAAAAATCAAACATCCCAAAAAAGTTTACGTTTTACATGGTCTAGAAATAATAAACAGCAAAGAATATTACGGCTTTCGCGACAGAATTCTTCACGCTTATTTAATCAAGCACAGTCTAAAGAAAGCCGACCAAATTATTTCCGTATCCCAAACTTCAACCAATTTGGCCAAAAAATTCTTTAAAATTCCTGATTTCAAAATCACAACCCTTTATCAATCGGTAAAAATCACTAATTGCTCCAACCAACAAGAAAAGCCGAATTTCAAAAATTACTTTTTATTTTTAGGCAATTGGACTCCAAGAAAAAATATCTTGAATTTGATAAAAGCTTTTTGCCTTCTCAAAAAATCAAAGAAAATTTCCAGAAACACCAAACTAATTCTTCTGGGAGACAAAAATTACAACCGGTCTTTTATAAATCGAATTTTCAGAAACCCTCTTAAAAAAGACTACCAAGCCTCCGTCATTGAGCTTATCAAAAAATCCAAATTCAAAAAATCAATTATTTTATTAAATTATTCTTCCGATGAAAACAGAGACTGCCTAATCAAAAACGCTAAAGCTCTGGTTATGCCAAGCTTCGACGAAGGCTTTGGCCGAACCGTTCTGGAGAGTCTATTTCTAAAAACTCCGGTTATAATTTCAAACATTCCCGTATTTAAAGAAATTTACGGCGATACAAAAAAAGGCGTTACCTTCATAAACCCCGACAAACCTAAAAACATCGCAAACGCCCTTTATAAAACCCTGAAAAACAACAAAAAACCGACAAAAGACGATATCCAAAACCTTAAATTAAAATACGACTGGGAAAAAATTTCAAAAAAAGTAATTGAAATCTTGATTTAGCTAAAAAACAGTCGCTCCTCTACTTTAATCCATCCTTTCTCACCTAAGAGCTTGCTGCATCGTCAAGGTAAACCGGCTCAAATTTATCACTTTCTCGCAGGTAATCGATTACATTGTAATAGTAATAGGCACATTAGTCTCAAGCATTAACCTTTATTTTGCTTTGCTCAATATTTCTGTTATAATATTTTTAATTTAATACCCAAGGTTAATTAAAATAAATACAAAAAAATGTTCGGACTAAAAAAATCAAGCCCAAAAAATAAAGAGACCGAAGAAAAAACCAAAATCACTCCCGACCCTGACAATGAAAGCCAAAATACCGCCCAAAAATCTCCAAATCAACAAACGCCCCCCCCTGCCGCAAAAACCGAGCCGCCACAAACCAATACCGAAAAAGAAACTCCCAAAATTAAAATTAATATGCCCAATCAAATTTCAACCAGTATGGCCGACATAAAAAAAGAACAACCGGGAGACAAAAAAAATGAAACCAAACCGATAGTCAAAATAAATCCACCTAATCAGGGGGACAAAACAAAAACAGGAGAGGCCGAGGATAAAACAAGAATGAATACACCCGGTCAAGGCGGTGTAAATTTGAAAAAAGAACAACCCCTAAGCCCTGACGAGGAGGAATTAGCTAAGCTAAAAACTAAATACAAAAGTCCAATCGGCCTTAACATTGGTTCCACCGTAGGTTCAATCAGTTTTTCCAAACAATCATTCGGCGGCAGCTTAACCATGGAGACCTTAACCACTTACGCCAAAAAATACGAGGAGATTTTAAAAAAAGTCGACCAAGAAAGAAGCGACCTGTCCAGAAAAATGGCCGAACTCTATAAAGAATTCACCGAGATTTTAGAGGAAAGCGACATCAAAACCGAAGAAAAAATAAAAAAACAGAAAGAATTGATTCCAAAACTGATAAAGGCTATCGAAGATTTAAAAGCAAAAGCCAGGGAATACAACGATCTAGACCCGGAAGATCTTATATTTGAAGAAACCAAAGATAAATTGGACAAAGCAAAAACAAACCTTCAACAATATTTGGAAGGAATAAAAAGTTAATCGCTAAAATTTTTAATGACTTCCACCCAAAAAACCTCCTTTCTTGATCCCAAATCGATCATCCGACAACTAGATATCAAAAAGGACGAAGTAATAGCCTTTTTAGGCAGCGGTTCGGGATATTTTGCCATTGAGATCGCCAAATTGATTGGAAGAGAGGGATATATTTACGCCATCGACATTCTAAAAAATAAAATAGATTCATTTGAAAGTCTATCCAGGACCAATCAAATCTTCAATTACTCAACCCACCAGATAAATATCGAAAACCAGACTAAACTCGAAGCAATCTTTAAAAACAGAAAACCGGATAAAATTTTTTTGGTAAGCGTTCTTTCCGAGAACAAACAAAAAGCGCCCGTCATTAAAAATTCAACAGCCGTACTCAAACCAGGCGGAAAGATAATCATCATTGAATGGAAAAACAAAAACTTAAAAATCGTCCCGCCCAAAAATATGCTTGTAGATAAAGAAAAATTAAAAAGCTACTTAAAATGGCTCAACTTGAAATTCAAAAAAGAGCTTGATGCCGGTCGTTATCATTGGGGTTTCGTATTTACAAAATAAGAAGAATCATTAATATTATTAGTATTAAAGTCATATTGAGTTATTTGATAAAATTTAAAAAGTTTATTCTAAATTTTAAGAATTAAATTAATTCTTAAAATATTGATAAATAAAGTAATTAAAAAATAAACTCAATATGAATTAATTAATCAAATAACTTTCTAATAAATAAAAAAATTTAATGAAAAGACTAAAACGAATTGTTTCAATATTTGTATTATTTTTTCTTTTAAACTCCATCCTGTACGGCTGCGGTCTAAAAGAGCAGCCGGCCTACGGCGTAAAAGAAATCGAGATTTGGGGAGTTTGGGATGACTCCGACATAATGGACGAACTCATCAAACAATACACCGACGCCAATCCGCAGATCGGAAAAATCACTTACCGCAAAATGACCTTTGAGGAATACGAACAAGATCTGGGAAACGCTTTCGAGAGAGAGAAAAGTCCCGACATTTTCATCGCCCATCATAGCTGGCTGGCAGATCGAAGACACAGAATGCTAAGCCAAAACGAAGCTATCCAAATTTACAACCAGGCCGCAAAGGCCAGGGGTGGCTGCTCCGAACCGCCTCTTCAGGAAGAACCCTTGATTTCCTTGAATGGATTACACACCGGTTACGCCGACGTAGTCTACAAAGATTTTGTCATAGACCGACGGCTTTACGGAATGCCGCTAACCGTAGACACGTTGGCTCTATTTTATAACGAGGACCTATTTAGCGAAGTTGGAATCGCGACTCCCCCCAGAACTTGGGAAGAGTTAGCCGAAACCTCACAAAAATTAACTCAAATCGACGAAAACGGCAACATTAAACAGTCCGGCATCGCCCTAGGCACCGCCAACAATATCAACCGATCAAGCGATATCTACTTAATGCTTGCAATGCAAAAAGGTTCGGAAATTGTAGACAGAGAAACCAAGGAAGTAACCTTAACAGATCAAGTATCGGAAGGCGGCAGCAACAAACTGATTAACCCCGCCTTGGAAGCCCTCGATTTTTACGCCAGCTTTTCCGAGGCCACTCACGAAAACTATACCTGGAATCCCCGAATGCATAATTCAATCGACGCCTTTCAGGAAGGCAAACTGGCGATGATGATAAATTATACCTACGCCATCGAAAATATCCGAAACAAAGCTCCTAAACTCAATTTTAAAGTAGTTGAAATTCCTCAATTTGAAAATGCCAAGGCTGAAAATAAAATAGCCTATGCCAACTATTGGGGTTACGTCGTCTCAAGTCAAAGCAAATTTCCACCTAACGAAAAAAATAAACCATTGGAATGCTGGAAATTCTTAACCTATCTCAAAGAAAAAAAGATAATCGAACAATATGTTGAAGAAACCGATTCCCCGGCCGCCAGAAAAGACGTTATCGAAGATCAAAAATACGAACCCGAAATCGGTGTATTTGCCGAACAAAACCTAAGAGCCGCCACTTTTTACAAACCCAAAAGCGACGAAATCGACAAAGTAATTATCGACAACTTGGAAGACGTAGCCTTAAACAGGAAAGAAAAAGATCAAGCTATAAAAGAAATCGAAACCGAACTTAAAAACGTCCTCTCGGAAAACGAAGACTACATCGAAGAATTAGAACGAGATCTAGAAGAATAAATAACCCTATGTTTAAAAAAAAGAAAGAATTAAAATCAACCCTTTTCCAATTAGTTTTCGTTAGTCTAGCTGTATTAATTATACTAGGACCCAAAATGGCCCTGGCGGAAACTATCATTCCCAGTCACTTGGTGACCTTATGGAACCCTATACCCGAAAATATTATTGACCCAAATATGTCGCCGGATGAAATCATTGTAACCGTAGTGGGCCTTGTCTTATCGACAATCGTCGAAATTATAGCCGCTTTGGCTTTAATTTTCATAATTATCGGCGGATTTCTTTATATGCTGGCCGGCGGCGAGCAGAAAAAAATGGAAAGCGCCAAGAAAATCGTTTTAAATTCCGTCATCGGTCTGGCTCTGGCCATTGGAGCGGCTATTATTCTGTCGGAACTTGCCGTGGCTCTCGGCGGAGCCGGAAGCGCCAGCACCCTGGACAGTTCCTTTACAATTACTGAAAACGTAAAAGATCTTATGAATCTATCAGACGACGGAGCCGAAAAGGTAGTCACCAATATTATAAATCTACTGCTCTCCGTGCTTGCGATGCTTGGAGTTTTGGGCATCACTATCGGAAGCATTATGTATTTTACTTCGGCGGGAAATGAGGATAGAGCCGAAACCGGCAAGAAAACCTTGATTTATTCAATCATCGGCTTGGCTGTCGCCATCGGCTCTCAAGTAATCGTTAAACAAATCGCCAGTTTGCTGGAGTAAAGGCCGTCTTAATAATTTTGAAATTAAATCATGAAGTTGACCAAAATTTTAAAGAAAAAAAAGAGCTTAACTGTATTGCTTTTCGCAATTATTTCCGCCTTTCTGTTTGACTTCAGTTTAACCCCTCCACCCTGTCAAGCCGATGAATATACCACCAACATCAATGTCAAAAACCCGATCGGCAGCGACACTTTTGAAGAAACTATAATTTCAATCCTAGACAGACTCGAGGTTTTTATCGCCGGCATCGCGCTCATTATGTTTATAATCTCAGGTATCGTCTATATCTTTTCCCAGGGCAATCAAGATCGAACCGCCTTGGCAAAAAGGATAATGACAGGCTCAATTATAGGCCTTATCATTATCCTCGGCGCCAAAACCATTTTAAAAGAAATCTATGATATCTTCGGTGTAGTCATAACTGGCTCTACCGGAGCATCGACCGCTCAAAGCATCAAAGATGTCGTCCAAAACGTTTTAGAGTTTGTCTTGTCATTAATCGCAATGCTTGCTATAATAAGTTTATCCATATCCGGGATAGGTTATATGACCTCGCTCGGTAATCAGGAGGCGATGGAAAAAAACAAAAAACAAATTATTTATTCGATCATCGGAATCAGTATTGCTATCGGTTCTTTAGTAATAATCAAACAAATTGCATCCCTCATCGAAGGTTAATTACAAAATATTATCAATTTTTAAAATTTATTATATAATTTAAAAATATAAATTATAAAATTAATCATTAATAATCAAAGCTAATGAAAAAAGTTAAACAAAAAGCTAAAAGTTTAATCGCCTCAATAGGCTCATTAACACTAATGCCAATCACAACGACCCTGGCAGCCAGTTCCGGCGGCTACGGAGAGGGTAAAGACATTGCAGGAACAGGAACAGGACTTGAACAAGATGTCAAATTCAGCTCGGTTTTACAAACGATTCTTTATGTTGGAGCTCTTCTATTGGGTTCTCTTGGTGTTCTAGGCTTTTTAATTTCAGGCATTATTTATGTAACCGCGGCCGGCAACGAGGATCGAATGGAAACCGCCAAAAGAGCTATGATGTACTCAATTGTTGGTGTGGTCGTGGGGAGTTTGGGCTTCGCCCTTATTAATCTTATCGAAGCGGTATCAAAAGGAGAAGAGACCTTTTAATTATGGCCGATAAATTAATTCAACAATGTATCACTATATAAAAAAAATCCTTTTGTTAGCCATAATTTTTATAATGCCCTTAAAAGCACTGGCAACCTTTGAAGACGGTCTCGAAGAGGCGTCAACAGCAACCGGATTAGAAGCAGTGTCTTTTGAAATCATTCTATTAGCCATTTTAGATGTAGCCAGCTTCGGACTTGGTGCTCTTGGGGTACTGGGCTTTATAATATCTGGACTCATCTATGTCACAGCTTCAGGAAACGAGGATCAGATGCAAACCGCTAAGAAAGCCATGACATATTCTATTATCGGAGTAGCAATCGGCCTTCTAAGCTTTGCAATTATCCTTTTAATAGAAGAGATCAGCCAAGGTTACCTCTAAAATTTATACTAAGGTTATTCAAAGGTAAAATAAAAATTGTGAAATTTACTATTTATAAAAAAATCAGCCTATTTACTATATTTGTATTTTCTCTGCTTTCAACACCCAAACTCAAAGTGGGTGCTGTTGATATGCCAGTCACCGACCTGCCGGATCCAGGCGGATCCGATCCGATAGTTGCGGTTGTTAGTAATGTTTTAAGCTTTATTATGACCGTAGCCGGATTTTTGAGTGTGCTGGCTTTTATTATCTCGGGAATTATGTATGTAACCGCCTCAGGCAATGAGGATCAAATGCAAACCGCAAAAAGAGCCTTAATTTACGGCATAATAGGCGTAGCCATAACTCTGCTTTCCTTAAGCATTATTATGCTCATAAATGACATAATGCAAGACAATATACCCACTCTATAAAAATTAAAAAAAATTGATTTTTAATCCAACATCCTTTATTTTATTATTATATAGTTTTTTTTGTTGTTTTTTGCTAATTAAAAATTACTTGCCGCTTCTTAAGAATCACATATAATGGCCACCCCTAAATTAAAAAAAGCCCAGAATACAATTTTTGATCAAGATAAATTATCCCGAGCCCTAAGAGAAATTCAGGCCAGCTCCGAGGAGGAAAAAGCTTCTTTACTAGCCAAACGGCTTGGTTTTCCCTATGTGGACTTAAACATCTATCCCCTAAGTCTTGACGTTCTCCACACCCTTGACGAAGAATTTGCCCAAAAATCAGGCATCATAACCCTCCACAAGGCCGGTAAAAACTTAAAAATTGCCATCGCTCAACCGGAAAATTTAGAAACCGTTGAGGCCATAACCGAACTCCAGGACAAAGGCTATCGCTGCCAGATTTATATCGCCTCCAAAAACGGCATCAACCACGCGTTACAAAAATATAAACAGTTCAACCTGGCCGAAAATTTAGATGACATGAAAGTGAATTTAAGCGGCAAGGAGCTTGAAGAATTTGAAGAGCAGGTCAAAGAATTGGTTGATTTGAAGAAAAAAATCACCAGCATCCCGACAACGGAAATCCTAAACATCATCATTGCCGGAGCCATCAAAATGAACGCCTCGGATATTCATTTCGAGCCGCAAAAGGAAAACGTAAAGTTAAGATACAGATTGGATGGTATGCTTCAAAATATAACCGAAATTCCTTATAATAATTATTCTTTTGTTCTAAACAGAATCAAAATGCTGGGCGGAATGAAATTAAACATTAAAGACAAAGCTCAAGACGGAAGATTTGAGATAAAAATGAACAACCCGGAGCGGGAAATCGACGTCCGCCTCTCGATTCTTCCCGGCAATTACGGCGAAAATATTGTGGCCCGTATTTTAAGCCAGGATATGAGCAAACTTAAACTGGAATCCTTGGGCCTTGGCGGCCGGCCGCTTGAACAATTAAGTCATCAAATCACCAAACCCCACGGCATGATTTTAAATACCGGCCCAACGGGCAGCGGTAAAACCACCACCCTCTATGCCTGCCTAAGAAAAGTCAACAATCCGACCAACAAAATAATAACCATCGAAGACCCGATTGAATACAGATTGGAAGGAATTTCCCAGACTCAGGTGGAAAAGGAAAGAGGCTATGATTTCGCCAATGGTCTAAGAGCGATCGTACGCCAAGACCCGGATGTTGTCCTGGTCGGTGAAATCCGTGACGAAGAAACCGCCGACATCGCAACGCATGCCTCCTTAACCGGTCATCTGGTTTTTTCCACCATTCATGCCAACTCCTCAAGCGAAGCCATCCCCCGCTTCATCGACATGGGGATTAGACCGTCTCTTGTTTCCTCGGCCGTAAACGCTATCATAGCTCAAAGGCTGGTTAGAAAACTCTGCCCCCACTGCAGCGAAGAATACCAACCCGCTACCGAAACCCTTGAAACCATTAACAAGTTTCTTTCCATAATTTCACCCAAATCCAACTTGGAAATCCCAAGGGACGTAAAAGTGCTTCACCGAGCCAAAGGATGCCCCAAATGCAACGGCCTTGGCTATAAGGGCAGGGTCGGCATCTTTGAAATTCTTGAAATCAACAATGAAATAGAAAAATTAATAAACGACATGGCGACTGACAGCGAAATCACTACCGCCGCCCTGGAAAGCGGAGCGGTCACCATGCTTCAAGACGGCATTTTAAAAGCGGTTAAAGGCGAAACCAGCATGGAAGAAGTCCAAAGAGTGACCGGAACCGGCGACTTTTTAGAGGAAATTTACGAAAAAATTATGTCCCAGGTCCTATCCTCTCAACTGATAATTACTAAACGTCAAATTAAAGAAATTTTAGAAATCGGCTATGACAGAAAAAAACTGGAAAATATGTTCGAAAATGCATCCAATAAAGAAAGTCTGGAATATGTTGTGGCCGGCGGCCTCCATTTTGAAGCCGGAGACATTCATTTCGAGCCGGAAGGCGACAAAGTCAACATTCGTTATCGAATCGACGGTATTTTACAAAACATTGCCTCTTTAAAATCTTCGGCCTACGTCCAGATTCTGGCTCGAATCAAAACCCTTTCCGGCTTTAAAGCCGGTTCGCACGAAGCCGTTAGAGATAGCCGTTTTGGCATTAAGCTTGAAACAGCGCTGCCTGAATCCGAAAACACCCAAATCGACGTTCGTGTCTCAATTATTACCGGCGGTTATGGAGAAACAGTGGTTATGCGGTTATTAAATAAATCCGCCAAATCTCTAAACGTCGCCAAGCTGGGTATCAGAGAACAAACTTTAAGCAGACTGCTCAACGAAATCAAAAAACCGAACGGCATCATCATTAATACCGGCCCAACCGGCAGCGGTAAGACCACTACTCTTTACTCTTTACTAAACAGACTGAATCGACCGGAGATAAAAATTATTACCGTGGAAGACCCAATCGAATATCGAATGAAAGGAGTAATCCAAACTCAAATCAAAGCCGATGAGGGCTACGATTTCTCCTCGGCCTTAAGGGCTTTAATGCGTCAAAATCCGGACATTTTAATGATCGGTGAAATCAGAGATGAGGAAACAGCCAAAATCGCCGTTCAAGCCTCCTTAACGGGCCACCTGGTCTTTACCACTCTGCACGCCAACGACGCGGTTGCTTCTATTCAACGCTTGATTAATATGAACATCGACCCGTCCGACATCGCGTCGGCCACAAACTGCATGATGGCTCAGAGAATCATTAGAAAACTCTGCGACAAGTGCAAGAAAGCAGTCAAACCCTCCCCTGAAACAGAACAAAAAATGTTAAAAGTCCTAAACTCTATTTCCGCGAATTCCGGTCTGGTTCCTCCAACAAAAATCGAAACCATTTACGAACCCCAAGGCTGCGACGAATGCAAAGGCACCGGTTTCAACGGAGTACTCCCGGTAGCCGAAGTTATGACTATGAGTGAAAAACTTGAAGAATTAATAACCGGATACTCCAACACTACGGCTTTGACAAAACAGGCAATCAATGATGGAATGATTACAATGAGTCAGGACGGCGTTATGAAAATAGTGGAAGGCGTGACCACTTTCTCTGAGATTGAAAGAGTAACAGAATATTAGAATTAGACTCTGTCACATTTTATTTCTTAATCCTGTAGACATATAATTGCGCTCTTCGACGCTAAAAAGAAAATTATCCCGAGAAATAGCCCAGCCTAGACCGGAATACCCTGAGTCTAGGATAATTTTCCGGATCAAAAGAAAATGACCCTTACATGTCCACAGAATAAAAAAATAAAGCAGTCTTAAAAAATCTTTGTTTTTTAAATTGCATCCATTGGTTCAAAACATAATAAGCTAGCAGAAATAACTAAATAAGTCAACAACCGTGTTAGAGCCCCAAATCAAAAATACCAAAGAAGAAAATTACGAACTCAGCCTTAGACCGAAGAACCTAAATGAATACATCGGCCAGGAACGCATTAAGGAAAACCTGAAAATCTTTATCGAAGCCAGTAAAAAAAGAAAAGAAAGTTTAGAGCATGTCTTAATCTACGGACCCGCCGGATTAGGCAAAACGACTCTGTCGCATATAATCTCCAATGAAATGAATTCCAATATTAAAGCCACCTCCGGACCGGCAATCGAAAAAGTAGGCGACCTGGCCTCCATTCTAACCAACTTGGAAGAAGGCGACGTTCTTTTTATCGACGAAATCCACCGGATGAACAAATTAGTGGAGGAAACTCTTTATCCCGCGATGGAGGACTACAAACTCGATATCATTATCGGTAAAGGACCTTCCGCCAGAACCCTTCAACTGGAGCTGCCCCCCTTCACCTTAATCGGAGCAACTACCAGAATCGGCCTGGTTTCGTCACCGCTTCGAAGCCGCTTTGGCATGACCTACAAACTGGACTTTTACAGCAATCGGGAAATTTCGCGTATCCTTGAAAGATCGGCAAAAATTTTAAAAACACCCCTGGCCCAAAACGGAACGCTTTTAATCGCTCAATGCAGCCGTAAAAATCCTAGAGTGGCCAACCGGCTTTTAAGGAGAGTCCGCGATATCGCTCAAGTCAAAGGAACGGGCAGAATAGACGACAAAATCACCCGACTGGCTTTTGAAATGCTGGAAGTCGATAAAAAGGGCTTGGAGCCGGCCGATCGAAATCTCTTGGAGGTTCTAATCAAAAAATTCGACGGCGGACCGGTCGGAATCTCTACTTTGGCGGCGGCCACCAACGAGGAAAGAGACACGGTGGAGGAAATCTACGAACCTTATCTTTTAAAGATCGGCTTCCTCCAAAGAACTCCCCGCGGTCGCGTGGCAACCAAACATGCTTATGAGCATCTGCAACTTGAATGGGAGAAAAACGCCCTTGATATTTGACTTTTTTCAGGTTAGAAATTAAAGTTTAAAGGTGAGATCCAGCCTTTAGGAAAAGGGGAAAATTAAAAAAACTCACACTTTCTTAATTTTATTTACCCATTAACCCAACAAGCCATGTCAACGAAACGAACCTATCAACCTAAAAAAAAGAAAAGAAATAAAATGTGCGGTTTTAGGCATAGAGCTCAAACAAAAAAAGGCCAAGCCGTATTAAAAAGGAGACGCAATAAAGGTCGAAAAAAACTGACTACCGCTTAAATCCATTTTCATTTTCATGCTAAAAAAAAGAAATCGCCTCACTAAAAAGGAAATTGAATTTTTTTTTAAAAGTCATCCCCTCAAAGTAACCGGTAAAAATTTAACTCTGTTCTATAAAAAAAAAGAATCAAAATTTTCCAGACTGGCGGTTGTCATTTCAAAAAAAACTTCAAAAAAGGCGGTGGTGCGCAAAAAAATCAAACGAAGATGCCGCGAGGCTTTTGCACTCATCAACCAAGAAATTCCCTTAATTAAAAATTTCGATTATATTTTAATCGTAAGAAAGGAAAAATTAAATTTCAAAAATTGCACCCAAGAATTAAACCAGCTAATTAAACTAATCATTAAAAATCAATAAATGTTTTTCTCGCTAATTACCCAGCCTTTATTTAATTTTCTAATCCTGCTTTATAATCTGGTCGGCGATTTCGGAGTGGCCATCATCATTTTTACTGTTATTTTAAAGTTCGCCCTTTTTCCTTTAATCAAAAAACAACAGCAATTTCAAGAAAAACAAAAAATAATCAGCCCTAAAATCAAGGAAATTCAGCAAAAATATAAAAACGACCCCAAAAAACTACAGCAGGAACAATTTAACCTGATGAAAGAACATCAATTCAATCCCGCCTCCGGCTGTCTGCCCATTATTATCCAAATGATAATCTTTATAACTTTCTATTGGATCTTGCGACCGGGAAACGTTCTTTTTATGGAAAACGGATCCTTTACGGTCTCTTCCGATGCGCTTTATTCCTTCGTTAATAACCCGGAGGAAATCAATAAAACATCCCTCGGTATTATAGATCTAACCAAATCCAATACCGTGCTTGCTTTTTTGACGGGCATTGTTCAATTCATTCATTCAAGAATGCTGACCCAATCAGCCGCCTCCAAGAAAAAAGATGAAAACAAAGGCAAAAAGAAAGACTCAAAAGAACCCGACATTCAAGATATGCTGAGCCAACAAATGAAAGTAATGAACTATATTTTCCCGATTCTGATTATTTATATCGGACTCACTTTATCGGCCGGACTTCCCCTTTATTGGATAACCAGCTCCGCTGTCTCGATTTTTCAACACAAATTTTTACAAAAAAAATTAGAAAATGAAAAATAAAACCTCCCAAAATCCCTCCCGGTCGATTCCACCGGCCTCGCCTTTGGCTAATCAGGTCGCTTTTAACAGTCTGTTTTCCTCTATCACCAAAATAAGCGGCACCGTTCTATCGATTATCGCACTGGGGATTGTTAATCGGGCTTTGGGAACCGAAGGGGTGGGCAAGTACAACACCATCTTGACTCTATTTTATATGCTCACCGCTTTCGGCGATTTAGGCCTTAACGCGATCACGGCCCGCGAAATTTCCAAAGCCAAAAGTATCAAAGAGGAAAAAACCATCATTTCAACGGTCATCGGCCTAAGATTTATCACCTCCACTCTTCTTGTTTTAGCCGCCTTATTAATGTATTTCCTTTTAAATTACGACGAAAACATCAGAAAAGGCATCTTAATCATTTCCCTTGGAACTTACTTTGCCCTAACCTACCAGGTTTTAACCGGGATTTTCCAAAAAAGGCTGACCGCTTACAAGGTTTCTATCGCCGAATTTTTTGGCCGAATTGTTAATTTGTCATGGATTATCGTCTGCTGGAAATATAATCTTTCCCTGTTATGGGTGCTTCAGGGAATGATGCTTTCCTGGTTTACCATCTTCGTTATTGTCCTTTCTTTGTCCAGAAGGGTTATAAAATTCAACTTCAAAATAGACCTCGACAAAAGCAAAAAATTATTAAAGCTTTCCCTGCCGATCGGTCTTTCAACCGTCATTACCTTCCTGTATTTTAGAGCCGACACTCTGGTACTTTCCTGGCTAAAAGACATGCACGCCGTTGGAATTCATAGCGCCGCCTACAAAATTGTTGAAAATCTAACCTACTTCCCGGCAATGTTTATGGGACTAATTCTTCCTCTGCTCTCAAAATACATCTACAGAGAAAAAGTTAAATTTAAAAAAATAGCCAACCGGGCTTTTGACGCCATATCCATCGTCTCGATGGGAATTTTATTCGGTATTCTGGCTTTAGCGTCGGAAATCATCGCCATAATCGCCGGCAACGAATTTACTTCTTCCATCCTCCCCTTGAAACTCCTGAGCGTCGCTATCCTGGGCATCTTTTTTGGCCAATATTTCAATATGGTTTTAATCGCGGCCAACCAGCAAAGAAAGCTCTTAAAAATCTTCATTATCGCGGCTGTTTTTAATTTAACCAGCAATTTCATTTTCATTCCCCATTATTCTTACTTAGCTACGGCCACTATCTCCTCCTTAACCGAAATCCTGGTTGCGCTTTTGGGTTCTATCCTTCTCTACAAAAACACCAAATATCTCCCCAGCTTCAAAGCCTTTTTTAAATCCTTGCTGGCCGGCCTGATAATGTTTTTTGAACTAATGATACTTTCGAAATTTCTCCCCCCCGCCGATTCCAAACTGATCTTTTTGGCCTTCACCGGCTTTAAAATCCTAACCGGGGGCCTCACTTATCTGATCATCGTTTACGCTCTTAAAGCCTTTAACAAAAAAGATTTTGAAAGCATCCTTCCCAAAAGATTAAAAAAATTGTAAAATAATCAATAATAATTTAAAATAAATTAAGCCAAATTTATATTGAGTTTTAGCAGGGAAGCTATTGATTATCCCAACTTGGCGGAGATAATCTAAAAGATTGTATTATTAAGTACTAAATATAATTCAAAGCTAAAATCGATTTGTTATATTAATTTTACCTACAACCTATGGCGGAAAAAGGAGTTCTAAAAAAAGCTGGCGAAACCTATGGTAAATTTCGAAAAGGAGCCAAAAAATTTCGCAAAGAATATGACAAAACTAAAAAAAAGCAAGCACAACCTCAAGAAAGCAACCCTTTTCTTTGGCTGATTGCTTTAGTTCTGGCTGTACCATCGGACTTATTAGACATGCTTACAATACCGCTTGTCGTCGGAATCTTTTTGGCTATTCCTTTAAAAATCGCCGTCTACCTCATAATCCTTAAACAAATGGGTCTTGTCCAAGGAGTTTTGAAAAGACGCAAAGCCTTGATCTTTTTTGGAACCGTCATCGACCCCATTCTTGCAGAGGTTCCAGGCCTGGAATACATCACCCCTATAACCACCATTATCGTAATTTATTCCTGGTACACCGCTTCTCAACGAGAAAGCTTGAGAAGTCTAATCAAGAGCAAAGCCTAATAAAACAAAAATGAAAAAATTCCCACCAAAGCTCAAACGAATAAAATCCAAAAAATATTTATTAATACTGATTCTAGGCGCATTGATCTGCAGTCTGTTAATCTTTAGTCTAAAAACCGCAAAAGTCTTTGCCGAAGTTACTCCGGGGGGTGAGGAGGATAGTTTCCTTACAGTTGACACGGTACACGCCACCTGGGAAGGCTTTATCGCATCTCTGGGGGATGTAGCCAGGGGAGCCGCTCATACTGTTCTCAGGTTGCCGATCTCTCTATTTTATATCGGTTCAGTTGTCATCCTTGTTATTTTAAGAGAATTCCTCGCAGCAATCCAACCCGCATTGGAAAGCCTACTCTCGGCCGAGTACTATGCCAACGACATCGGGGGCTTTTATAAAAATGAAATCGTCTTATTTGGCTATCAACAGATATCTTACTTTGCCAATTCTTTATTTATTATTGTTCTGCTATTTATCGGGGTGGGCACCATGCTTCAAATCGAAAAATACAATTACAAAAAGCTTCTAGTAAAGCTGATCATTGTGGCAATGCTCACTAACTTCAGTCTGCTTTTCGCCGGAATAATCCTTGATTTTTTCAATATTTTAACCTTTTCACTAGCTCCTCATAAAACAAACTTTGATTCGATTATCGATTTCACCGGTCGAATTATAGAGGCCAGCGTTAATTGGGATTACGTCCTGGACATCCTGACAGAGGACGTGGAAAAAGCTATAAAAAGAGGAATAGATATAGTACTTGCAATGATTTTAGTCCTAAACATTGTTATCGTCCTTTGTGCCATTGCTTTTTTCTTGATTGTCAGAGTTGTCGCTCTTTGGATTCTTTTGGTTCTAACCCCTATCGGTTTTGCCACAATGGCTCACCCTGACACTCAAAGCATCTCCCAAAAATGGTGGGGCGGATTTCTAAAATATGCCTTAATTGGACCAACCTTAATGTTTTTTTTGAGCTTTGCTCTAAAAATGATAGACTTCATTTTCCCCACCATGGCCGCCGTTGGAAACGACACCGCAATGTTTGATGATCGCTCCTTGTGGCTTAAATTTTTCTTTCTTATTGCCATCCTCTGGGGATCGCTAATGGCCGCCAGCCAAGCGGGCATAATGGGGGCCAACATAATGCTGACCGGCGCCAAAAGTCTAAGTATCGGTTCTATAGCTTTAGCGGGATATTTAGGCAAAAAAATTCCCGTTGCGGCGACAAAGGCCGTGACTCATGGCCCTCGTTGGCTAGCCAGAAAAACAGGGGCCTATTCCGAAAAAAAACAAATCCATCCCGGATTGACAAAATTCAGCAAAGGCATGGACAAAACTCTGGAAAGTGTTAATAAACTGGTAAATTCATTCGTAAGCTTGGGCGATGTCGTAACAGCCACAAGGGTCGGCTGGCAAAATTTCAAAAAATTCAGAGACCAAAAAGACGCCGAGGCTATGGAGGAATTCAGTGAATCCTGGAAAGCCATAGTGCCAGGGACCAAAGGCACCTTTTGGGAACACATCGACAAGGCCTACTATAGGGAAACTATCACCGAAGCCCAGGTATCGGAGATAATGAAAAAAATGGGTAACGACCCAGAGTTCATCGTAAACCGGAGTCTAAAAAGCAAAGATGCGAAAGAACAACTAGCCGCTCTAAGAAAAGCCGCTGAAGCAGACTTTTTACCCGAGCTAATGGAGGCCCATAAACTACCTAGCGACAATTCAGGAGTGCAACGATTCATCGAATCTTATCTGGCTAAAGATCCCGCCTTTCATGAAAAATACCGTCTTCAAATTTCAGGAGATATTCAAGCTATGGCTAAAAAGAACAAAGCCTATGCCTTCACTGACATAAGCGGCTACAATGCAGCTAAAGATAAGTACGAATATCTGGATGAACAAACCAGAACAGCCAACCTGCAAAAAAGAATTCAGTCATCAACCGCTGCCCAGTTAATGAGCACTTTCAACTCAAGAATGCTCAAAAAGCAGGCCACTTTTGACGAACTTATTAAC
>WJJX01000050.1 GCA_014729445.1 Candidatus Moraniibacteriota bacterium
ATCAAGAAAATTTTCCCTCCATCAAAAACCGAGAAAACAGCAAAACAGAGCTTAAAAATTTAATTAAAAACAAATATTTTTGGATCATTCTTTTTTCTTTAAGTTTGGCAGTTGCAGTCCAGCTGCACACTTTAGCCTTATTTCTAATCCCTTCAATTTCACTTTTATTTGTAATTATCTCTAAAACAAAAATCCAAACAAAAGAAGTGGTCATTTTTTTAGGAATTATTATTTGTTTAAATTTGCCGATTTTTTTAAGCGAGTTTTCCACAGGTTTTTCCAATAGCCAAAATTTCTTCAAATCGTTTTTGGAAAAAAACGAGAAAAACGAAATTTCTTTAAAAGAAAAAGCGATCATCAGCCTCAAAGAAAACACACAAAAATACTCGATTATTTTAAGCTCCAAAAATCCGCTTGAATATTTAGACAATCAAAGAGAAGTCAACAAAAATTTCAATTTTTTCTACAAATTTTCGCTCTTAGGCTCCTTGTTATTATATCTGGCTTTATTTTTTTACTTAGCCAAAAAATATTTAACCAAAAAAGAGAATTTTTTGCTATTAGTGATTTTGTGGCAAATCGCTTTTTTGCCCTTTTTATTCTTCATGGCCGGCAATTTGGACTCCCGATATTTTTTATTGGTAATTTTTTTGCCCTTTATTTATCTGGCTCTAGTTTTGAAAGATCTAAAATTGATCACTTTCAAATTAAGCCAAAAAAAATTGATCAAAAAGTTTATTTTTTTAGCAATAATCCTGCTAGTCTTTTCCAACCTGCATTCGGTTTTCAAATGGTTTAGCCTGCTTGAAGCTTACAAATCGAAAAATTATCAGAGAACCGCCGACAATCAAGAGGTAATTTTAGAAAATTATTATCAAGCAACGCTTTCTCAATACGAACAAATCATTCAAGAAATTTTAGAAATCCACAATCAAGATTCAAAAATTCCTTACATAGCCGGCCATTACAGCCGCGACCGCCAAATCAGATATTTGCTTCGTTACGATAAAAATATCGAAGTCCACAAAATCGACGAAGATCTGGCTAGACCAGAGGAGGAATTTTCTTATTATTATATTGCCGAAACTGAAGATGTTGTACGGGGAAAGACTATTCCGGATAATTTTTCCAGCCGTTTTAAACTAATCGGCGAAAAACAATTCGGCAGTCTGACTCTATTTTATCTTAAACCCAAAGCCAATCCGACTTATGTCCCCCCCTCAAGAGGTGAAACAAAAGCTGATCAGGATAAATTAAGACTGGAGGATTTATAGTCAAAGTCTAAAAATTGTGTATTGGCGCATCACAACAAACTAACCGGGTCGACATCGACATTGATTTTTTCTAGGCTGCAGTTTCTTATAATATCGACAAAGTGGGGATGGTTTTTTATTTTTTGATCCTTAAAACCGACGACTAAATTAAATCTATATTGATCTCTTATTTTTTCCGGATAAGCCGGATAAGGCTCCAAAAGCAGCGGAAATTCAAAATTCAATTCAGCTAAATTATTCAGCAGTTTTTGAATTTTAGCTTGGGCTTTGGTTTCTTCCTTATCCTTGGCCATAAATTTAATCAAATGGTAGAAAGGAGGGAGCAAACCGTCTTTTCTAAGTTTGAGTTCGTTTTTTTTCATTTTTTGATAATTGTTTTTAACGGCCAGTTTAATAATTTCGTTATCCGGATATTTAGTTTGTAGCATAATTTTATAATCCCGGCTGATTACTTCGGCAATCTCCTGATATTTTAGTTCATAAGAATTAAAATCCGGCAAGAATAGAGTTTTATCCGGGTTTAAAAAAACTAATAAAGCCGTGTTTTCATTAAATTTGGCAGTTTTAAAAAAGTTAATCGAACAAACCACGATTCCGCGTTTTAAAGCCAAAATCCCGTTTACGTATTTTTTTCTGGTCTCGCTTTTTTTTTCCTCTCCGATAAACAAAACCTCTTCCTTGGGAAATAACTTTTTCATTTCGCTAAACAATCGATTAATGCCAATCCCCACGTATTTGACAATTTTGTTTTTGCATTTTGGGCAGTTATCCTCTGGTTTGGCAGTCTGGCCGCAGATTGGACATTTCAATTTACCGTGATCATTCAAATAATAATTTCTGTCGCAGCGTTGACATCGAGGGATAAAACCGCACTTATTGCAAACCCAACAGGAGGAAATTCCTTTTTGATTGGTCCCCACAAAGACCACTTCCGCCTTATTTAAAATTTGCGAAATTTCATCGATAATCGGCTCCGAAACAATCCTGGAAGAATGAAAGATGCTTTTATTCGAAGCATCTAGAATCTCATCAAATTTTTGAATTTTTTGCTTGGTCATTGTCAATACTAAAAAATTTGATAGTCAAAGTTAACCGTAAGGGAATACCTGAATACAATAAGTGATAATCGGGGTAGCAACAAGAGCGATCACGAAAATAGTCATTAATAAAATCCTGAGCCACCTCCTTTTAATCCAATTTATTCTATCCATAATATAGCCCAATAAAAGAATCCACAAAAAGTCAAAAATTATTAGCAATAACACTAAAGTATAATCACCTTCTAGGCTGGGAAAGAAGGCGGGCATTGATGAAATACCAAAAATTCCAACAAAAATTTCAACAATAACCGCGAAAATATAAATAACAATAATATTTATTAAATAAAGAGGACCGTTTGGGATAAATATTTCAACGACAAGAGGAGATATTTCCGTTAATGTAAAAATACGCCAGGCATTTAAAGCCCAAAAAACCCCTCCAATGATCATAAATATATAAAAATATTTTTTCGGCCTCTCCATTTGTCGATTTTGGTTTTTTAATTTTAAGGTTGCCTTTATTACAACAATGATAGATGCGACACTCAAAATTAAAACATAGATAATTCTTAATAAGTTGAATCTAGTGAGGATATCCCATCCGAATTCGGAAAATGATTTATGGCAGTTAATCTTTTGGTTTTGGGCTTGGTCACAAAGCAAAGGATCTTTAGTAATTTCAGCTAAACGCTTATAGCACTCCCCCTTAAACTCTGCCTTGGAACAAAAATCAGGATTTTGATTTTCAATTGCCAAATTTGAATAACAAGAGTTGCTATGATAACTATATTTTTGGGGATCGACAATTAGTTCGCATATAGAAGGATTATTCAGTTCCTTGGCAAAAAACTCGTAACAATCCTGCCAAGCTTCATCATCTTCCACTCTTTCCCCCAAGGAGTAGATAGGCTCACAAGCATCTTGAACCAAGTTTTCGATACATTTTTGTGAGTCGACTTGAGTTTTGCAATTGTCCAGATCCGCCTTATTTATATGTACCGAATACTCCATATAATTACTTGGTTTACTTTTCTGGAGATTGCTTAAAGCCTTAAAGTCAAAAACAATCAATTCAAGATTATCATTCATTGGAGTCGTCTTTGAAATTTTCAAATAGTCTTTAACCAGATTTTCGCATTCTTGTCGATTCTTAGCCAAATAACAAACTTCAAGATTAAGTTCAATCGGACCTTTTTCGGGAAAATTCATACCCTGGGCCCATTCGCCCTTGTCTTCACAGCCTCCCAGCGCCTTCAAAGCATAAGAAGAGGCTATTTTATGCCTAAAACCGTCTTTTAAAAAATATTTTTTGGAGTTATGAGATTCAGTAAAACAGATAGCATCTTCACTGTCATCGGCCCAAGTTTTCTGCCCGCAGACAAAAAATAGCGCTAAAAATATTACCAAAAACAAGAATTTAAATTTAGTTGATCTCAACATGAA
>WJJX01000004.1 GCA_014729445.1 Candidatus Moraniibacteriota bacterium
GGTTAAAGCTCCTTGTCGCTGAAGTACGTCGCGGCGTCTCGGAAACCGAGGCGAATCTCGTCCCGCATCGCAGGAGGATCGAATACCAGACCGTCCCCAACGAGGGGCTTACTGGGCTGAATGTGCAGTACGCGTTTGGTGAACTTGGATTTGTGCTGCAAAAGTTCTAGCTGATCCATATCATCTTGTAAAACACCACTTATCAGCATACTCAGGGTGCGCATGAGAGTTTGTGGTAGGCTTGTGTACTCAGGATCTCCAGGATCGGCATCTGAGGACTGTGAACTTAAGGCCATGATAGTCCTAATAGTTCTAAATGCTGGCGCCTCAAGGACATACTTCCATGGGTTTATATCCCGCACACCTCCATCCACCCACTGCTGGCCATCGCCAAACACATCGACAGGGGGCATTAGCACGGGTTCACACGCGGATGCCAGCATTGCACGGCGCAGAACGTCCACGTCCTTGTGTGTTCGGTTTGTGACCATCATGCTTTTCCCAGTCTGTAGGCTGGTAATACAGAAGCCAACATCAATGGGCTTTCGCTGCCTGCTGCCTGCTCGAATAACGCGTTTCCACACCGAGTCCGGCATGAAGCGCATTGCCAGGTCCTCTAAAGGAGCTGTATCATACACGCTGGACTCACCCGAAAGCAAGGACAATGCAGCGTGCATGAGGACCTGATCATCCCCGAGTACCGCATCAAGCAAGGGCTTCAGGACACCCCAGGGTATCTTGTCATCATCGTAAGCAGGACGCAGGATATCCCCGTCCTTGGTGTTTCTATAGATATTCTCCAGCTCATCAAAATACGCTGGATCCCCGGTGACCGCGACAGCACCCATCATAGCAGATATAAGAGCACCGGTACTTGTACCGTAGATGATGCGCATATCACGAAAGTCTTCGTGCTGCTCTTCCCAGATGTTCTTTAAGGCCCCTACAGTCCATGCACCATGAGCACCGCCGCCAGACAGTGAAAGCGCAATGGGACCTATCTTTTTCGTGCTAGCCATGGGAGCTCCTAAGGCGAGTTAGAGTACAGGTACGTCATTACCGCCTGCTTCATAAAGTGCAGTAACAGGTCTTCACTATCGAATTCGAATCGCTCACTGTCCAGGAAGTCTTGGACCTTCCTGTCCATGTTACCAAGCCAGGATAGGGATGCACTAAACTCTTGTAGTGTGTTAGCAGTCCGCCAGGACTGATCCGCTACGAGCTTGGCACGCTCAACGGATCCTACACGAACATCCAGCCAGTTGGACAGCCCGGTGTTTACCCAGGCTGCACCATTAAGAAAAGGCTGGGGATCCAGCCGGTCCAGCCCCGGGCACCCTAGGAGGCTGGTGAAAACTAGCAGTAGAAGGATAAGTTTGAGTTTGTTCATTATATGTATATGACTCCCGTAGCGTGTTACGTTGCTAGTGGTAAATCAATTCCACGTGAATACAGCTTGTTTCTTACGTAGTTATGCAGGGCCACCATTTCGGTGGCAGACAGCATGGTGTTGAAGCGCAATACATACGCTATGGTAGTATCACCAGTCGTGAATGGTTCAGCTGAAATATGCGCAGTAGCAGCCGTGCGCGTGCTGGTACCAAGATCACGGAGTAAGAACGTAGGTTCGGCATTTAACCATAGACTAATTTTATTCTCTGTTGTAGCGTAAGCGTACGTGCGCCACTCACCCATACTGAGGCCTTCCCCTGCCTCGGAGTTTTGCCACACATCGAATCCACCGATATCATCGAATCCTACCCAGGTAACCCCAGCGAAAGGACTATCGGAGCCCGGTATACTACAGTACAGCTGAGTTCGAGTACCACTTGGAGTGGTCTCGATGTATGCTGTAGGACCATTGGTACAGATAAAGACCGTACCAACGGTGTTTATAGCATCTGTGAATGTTATTCTCTGTGTGGCGCCGCTAGCAATGAATAACCCCTGCGACACCCATGTTGGATCGGCGGCTTCTACCATAGCAGTAGTTCCGCAGTATGTAGCGGCCGCAGTGGCAACCCGGTCGCTAATAAGCTGGGACGTGGCGCCAGCTCCGGCATCAAACTCCAGCCAGTTAGCCAAACCACTTATAGTGTTTGGAACTGGTTTAGCCAAGTGGGGTGCCCCAACGCTACTCGGGGCATTGATGCTGCGCATACTACGGCTTCTAGTGCGAAATACCGGCATTTGTTAAGTCCAAGAGCGGGCACAACCAATGGTTCCAGAGCCAGCCACAGGAGTGAAGTACAGGCTTAGATCAAGGTCATTGTGCTCGCGGCATCCAAGAGCAAGGTTAGACTCGCCCACTATTTGCATTCTGGTGTCGTTGTCCCCCAGCTTGGTCAGAGCACCGGCGTCGTCGCCAGAGTCATGCACAGTCATGTACATGTTATGAGAAAGGTACAGTAGAATCTCATGGGCGTCGCTTACGTCCACCTCTGCTACGGCACCAGCCGAGACGCCCTCTGTCCAGGGGACGCCAATGCGTGCGCCTGTAGTTGATGTTGTGGGCACGGACATAATCTATTCTCCTAGTAATTGTTCGGAGTCCACCAGCAGATCAACTACGGGGACCAACAGGTTTCCATTCACGTTGTCAGGTAGATACTTTTCTTCCAGAGTGAATAGTTGGGCTTCATGCTTTTCGTCCAGAGCCTCAGCTAGTCTCTGGGAGTAGTCTAGACCGAGCTTTTGGTGGTCTGGGCACTCTTCTTGAAGTTCCTTGAGTTTGGCCTCAAACTCCTCTTTCTTTTCTGGATCGATGTCGTAGGATGCGCCTTTCATGCGTGGCCCGTCCTCATTCTGTATAGAGCAGGAAGCACACAGCTGGTGACGCTTTTCTTCGTAGGCCTTAAAGGCCTCGGCGGGGGCCGTGGCCTCACGGAAAGACTCCTCAATCTTAGCTAGCTCTTTAGCATTATGGGCAACCCACAAAGCAAACTTAATACCAGCCTTCAGGGCGCCTAGCTGACGCAGGACCTCTTGAATACTGAGGAATTCTCGATATGTGCGTTCGAATTTTACGCGAGGCATACTACTTCTCCTTGGTTAACTCGTTGATATAGTGATTAGCCAAACCGGCTAGGGCTCGGAAGAAGCCCAAGCGGACATGAGGATCTGCGAAACCGTGAGTCCCACGAACAGCCTGTTCCAAGCTTGGAAATGGATATAGATCCTTGGCGTTCTGGATGGGCTGTGCCTCCTGCTCCGCCGAAATTTCTTCTTCCTTCTCTGGGAATTGGGAAACGATGTGCAAGTATAAGGGACCAGTAGGACGGGTGAACCCAGTGTCCGGGTCTACTTTGGTGCGACGAACCATCTGCCCCAGCACACCATTTACTTCGTCCCGGGACTCACTAAATACAC
>WJJX01000051.1 GCA_014729445.1 Candidatus Moraniibacteriota bacterium
CAAAGACCTTTATACGGCTTTGGAGCTGGTTTTTATGATTCCTCTGATTGATAAAACCGGGCTTTATAAAAAAATAGTTAAAAACAATTTATGGGTAAACGATTATTTTTATAACAATCCTTGGGGAGACAATTTTTTGTCAAGTCTTGATTGGGGAGTTAAAAATTATTGGCAGCGAAGTGATTTGAAAGATAAAACTTGCAGTTTATATTCTAAATTTGGGAATCTTTTTAGTGATTGGTTGATTTTTTCCTGGCTGGAGAAAATTTTGAAGTTTTATCAAATAAGAAGAATAAAGTTAAAGCTAAAAAAGGAAAAAAACGGTTATATCGTTTTTGACGATAGAAATTTGATTTTTCATCCTAAACCGAAAAGTGAAATTTATAAAAATAAATTTTTGAATTTGAAAAAGAAGGAAGAAAAAAAAATAAAGGAAATTTTATTGAAATTCTTTTTGAAAAAAAACAAGAGAGACTCAAAAGGTCTGTAAAATAAATTGTTTCAAAAACTATTGCAATGATTTTTGTTCTTGTGATATAATCTTTTTCGCATCCACAATATATAGTACAAAAATTAAAAATTCAATTAAATTAATGAAATGTCCTTTTTGTGAAAATTTGGACACCGGCGTTGTTGATTCCAGGGATGCTCTTTATGGTAAAGTGGTGCGACGGAGAAGAGAATGTTCGAGCTGTAAAATCAGATTCACCACTTATGAACGGCCGGAGCTTTTAAATATTCAGGTGGTTAAAAGAGACACGAGCAAGGAAAGCTATAAACGTGAAAAGCTAGAAGAGGGGATTAAAAAGGCCTTAGAGAAGCGTCCCGTTAGCGATAAAAAAGTCGAGGAATTGGTTGACTCGATTGAAAGCAGGATTTTTTCCAAAAATAAAACCGAGGTTAAAAGTAAAGAAATCGGTGGATTGGTGGTTGAATATTTAAAAGAAATAGATGAGGTGGCTTATTTAAGGTTTATTTCGGTTTACCGATCCTTCGGTTCGTTAGCCAGTTTTGATAAGGAGATTAAAAGATTGAAAAAGAATAAATAATTTTTATATAAAAATAAAAAGATAAATAAAAATTTATATGAAGACAAAGATCCAAGCGCTTAAAAAGGAAGATTTAAAAAAAGAGCTTCTAAAAAAAAATAAAAAAACCAAAACTGAAAAAAAATCCGACCCCAAAAATGCCTGGATAAACGATGTTACCGATATGGCTCTTTTTGTAAAAACCAGCAGTGAAGATATTGAGGATTGGAACATCGATTTAATCGCCCAGAGTTTAATGAAGGAAACCGGGGTCTCCCAAAAGGTGGCGGTGGCTGTCGCCAAATCCGTGGAAAAAAAGATCTTTAAAGGTAAAATAAAAAACGTCACCTCAAAATTGATCAGGGAGCTGGTTAACGCTGAATTGGTTGAAAGAGGTCTGGAAGAGGCAAGAAAAAGATATATTCGACTCGGTTTTCCGGTTTATGACGTTCATCAAATAATTGAAAATGAAACCAATAAGGATAATGCCAATGTTCCTCACGGTCCGGAGGCGACTAATTTGACTTTGGCTGAGGGAATTAAAAAAGAATATGCTTTGCTTAGAATTTTTTCTCAGGATGTAGGAGACGCTCATTTGAAAGGGGATATTCATCTCCATGATCTGGGTATGATAGATCGTCCTTATTGCAGCGGTCAATCTTTGGAGTATGTAAAAAGATACGGTCTTGATTTAAACACTTCTTTGTCTCAGGCCAGACCGGCTAAACATGCCGAGGTCTTAATCGGCCATTTGGTTAAGTTTTCGGCGGCGCTACAATGTCACTTTTCCGGAGCCATCGGCTGGGATGCCATAAATGTTTTTTTAGCTCCTTATTTAACCGGTAAAACAAAGAAGGAATTAAAACAATTGGCTCAGGTTTTGATTTACGAATTCTCTCAACAGTCGGTGGCCAGAGGCGGCCAGGCTATATTTTCGGATTTAAATATTTATTGGGAAATTCCCAAGCATTTTAGAGAGGTCGAAGCGATCGGTCCGGGCGGCAGGTTTACCGGTAAAAAATATAAAGATTATGAAAAAGAATCCAAGGCCTTTGCCACTGCAATGTTTGAGGTTTATCTTGATGGCGACGCTTCGGGGATGCCTTTCTTTTTTCCCAAACCTTTGGTTCATATAACGGAAGATTTTTTTAAGACCAGCGGCTATAAAGAGTTCTTGAGACTGATTTCGGAGGTGGCGGCTGAAAAAGGCAATACTTATTTTGTTTTTGATCGTCGGAATGAGGCTAAAATTTCCGAATGTTGCCGGTTGTCATTTAAGCTTGAGAAAAGCGATATAGAAGACGCCAAAACTCCCTGGAAGATGAGGTATTCGGCTATTCAAAATATTTCTCTTAATTTACCTAGACTGGCTTATCTGTCGGGAGGAAGCGATGATATTTTATTTTCGAACATGAATAATTTGATGGAAATTGTAGCAAAGGCCCATAGAGAAAAGAGGATTTTTATAGAGTCTTTACTGGAAAAAAAGCAGAGAGGTCCTCTGGGGCTTCTGTCCATCGAAAAGCCTGACGACGAGTATCAATATTTAAGGATGCACAGGGTAACTCATTTAATTGGATTGGTGGGGCTTAATGAATTGGTTCAGGCGCATATCGGAGAGGAACTGCATGAATCAAGAAGGGCTTTGAAATTTGGATTAAAAGTGGTTGCTCAGTTGAACCTTTTATGTAAGAAAATGTCCCAGCGTTATGGTTTGAATTTTGTATTGGAGCAGACACCGGCGGAAACCACCTCGTACAGGTTTGCCAAATTGGATTTAAAATGGCATCCAAGAGAGGCTTTCGAGATTGTCAAGGGTTCCGTGGACAGAGGGGAGATTTATTATACCAATTCCACTCAAGTTAATGTTTCGGCGCCGCTGGATCCGATTGAACGGATTAAAACCGAGGGTTTGTTTCATCCGATGATTGACGCCGGTTCGATTACGCATATTTGGCTGGGAGAATCGAAACCTTCCGCCAAGAGCGTGGCTAATCTAGTTGAGAAATGTTTTAGAAACAGTGAGGTCGCTCAGGTGGCTCTTTCTCCCGAATTCACTCATTGCAATGAATGCGGCAAGACGGAGCGGGGGGCTTTTGTTTAGCTTGTTTATTAATGATATAATTAATTTAAGGCAGGTTCAATTTTTAAAAATTAAAATAAAAATTATGACTAACGTTAATGGAGAAAAACAAATCGATCATTGCAGTTTCTGCGGTTCAAGAAATGTGGACCATGTGACAAGAGTGACGGGGTATTTTTCCAAGGATTCCATGTGGAATCAAGGCAAGATAGCGGAGTTAAGGGATCGCGACAAAGCGATGAATCGAAGGCACTTGGCAGCAAAATAAACCGGCATTTTAAAAAACAAGTTTTCATCTTGTATCAGGCTTTTCGAGGGAGATGGAATTTAAATTAGGAACCCTTTTTTAGACTTTTTAAGTAATTGACTAAATTTTATGTTGGATTCGATTAAAATCGGGGGAATGGAACCGGCTTCCATGTTGGAGCGAGAGGGGTTTATTTCGGCTATTGTTTTTGTTATGGGTTGTAATTTTCGATGCCCGTTTTGTCATAATCCTGATTTGCTTAAGCCGGATGAGCGCGAAATTGTACCGTATCCTATCAAGGAATTAATCAGGGATTTGAATAAAAAAAAAGATTGGATTGACAGTGTTATTTTTACCGGCGGCGAGCCCACCATTTATAATGAGTTGCCCTTATTGATTGAAAAGTTAAATAAGATGGGATTTTCCCTTGGTCTGCACACTAACGGAACCAATCCCTCGATGGTTGATTATTTGATAGAAGCTGATTTGATAGATTATCTGACTATGGATTTAAAGAATACTGAGTTAAAGTATCCTGAAACCGCTGGAGTTAAAAAGATTAATTTAGAAAAGATTAAAGACTCAATAGATTTGATCAAAAAGGCTCCCCGAAAAATCGAAACAGTTTTTAGGACTACCATAGTGCCGGGTTTGATTACTCAAGAGGATATTGACGCAATAGGCGGATTAATTAAAGGCGCCAGGGCGGTTAGTTTACAGCAGTTTAGACCAATGAAATGTCTGGACAAAAAATATGAAAAGATGAAGCCTTATGAGGTTGAAATTTTACATAAGATGGCAGATGTGTTAGAAAAATATGTAGAAGAGGTAAGAAGGGAGTTTGTCTGACCTTAGAATTTAGAATGATAATTTTTATCCAAATATGTTTTTCAATCAAAGGCTTACATTTTTAGATTCTTTAGTTTTATCGTTCTCATCCTCCCGCCGGGCGGCGGGCATTATTTTCTAATTTTACTTAAAGACTTCATTGTACTTTTTAAATAACTTAATATTATTTATTACTCTAACAAATTAACTTAAATATCATGCTTGATATTAATTATATAAGAAAAAATAAACAAGCTGTTGTCAAAGCGGCCTTGCAGAAAAATCTCAAAGTGGATATCGATAAACTGCTTGAATTGGATGAAGAAATTAAGGACATTAAAACAAAATTAAATCATTATCAAGAGGAGCGCAATTTACTTGCCAAAAAGAACAAGTCCGGAAAGCCCAGCAGGGAGGATGTTCAAAAAGGCAGAGATTTAAAGGAGAAAATCGCTCAATTAGAGGATGATTTAAGAGATAAGGAGACAGCTTTTGAAAGGATTATGGTAAAGGTTCCCACTATTCCCTCGAAAGACACTCCGGTCGGCAGGGATGACAGTGAAAATGTCGAAATTTATAGATGGAAGGAGCCGGCAAAGTTTGATTTTAAGCCTAAGAGTTATATCGAACTGGGCAGGGATTTGGATTTATTGGATTTGGAAAGAGGGGTTAAGGTTTCCGGTTATCGCGGCTATTATGTTAAAAATGAAGGAGTGCTGCTTCAGATGGGGCTTATGATGTATGCGCTTAGAAAGTTGATTCAAAAAGGTTTTATGCCGATGATTCCGCCCACTTTGGTCAGGGAATTTGTTTTATTCGGTAGCGGGTATTTTGCCGGCAAGGATTTTGATCCCAAGGTGGACGAAATTTATAAAATTGAAAATTTCGATAAAGAGGCGGACGGAACGGTTAAAAAGGAGAGTAAATTCTTGATCGGTACGGCAGAGCCTTCTTTGTTGGCTTATTATGCCGACGAAGTTTTGGCTGGGAATGATTTACCCAAAAAGATCTGTGGTTTTTCTCAGTGTTACAGATCGGAAATCGGAAGCTATGGGAAAGACACAAAAGGTATTTACAGGGTTCATGAGTTTATGAAAGTGGAACAGGTTTGTTTGTGTCATGCTGATGTTAAAGAAGCGAATAAAATGCATGAAGAAATGGTTGATATTTCCAAAGAACTGCATGAGGATTTGGACCTGCCTTACAGACAGCTTCAAATCTGCACCGGCGATATGAGTCCTGGAAAGTATAAAATGTTTGATATGGAGGTCTGGATTCCGAGTCGAAAGGGATACGGCGAATCAGGTTCGGCTTCCAATTTTCTTGATTGGCAGAGTCGTCGACTTAATGTACGATATAAGGATAAACAAGGAGAGAAGAAATATGTCTATATGTTAAACAATACAGCTTTACCAAGTGCTAGAATTTTAATCGCGGTTTTAGAGAATTATCAACAAAAAGACGGGAGTATTTTAGTTCCCGAAGTTTTAAAAGAATATGTGGGTAAAGATGTGATTAAACCAAAGACTAAATAAAAGCAAAATAGAAAAATGTTTTCCGCAAAGAAAAACAAAGTGATTTTTAATAATGGCAAAAAACATCGTTCAAAGACCCAAATAAAAAAAAGGACGTTGCCCAAAGTGGGAGTTCGAACTCAAAATCTGCACCCCAAAAATCGTTTCAGTTTTCTTTCTTATTTGTTTTATCTGATTTGTGTGCTCGCGGCAGGCGCTTTTTTCTATTATTTGGTTTTTTTATCGCCTTTATTTAACGCGGAAAAAGTTGTTATTGTTTCGGATACAAAGATTTCCGATGCCAAAATAGAGTCTGAAATTGAAGGATTGATCGAAGGTAAAATCTGGGGGCTTTTTAATAAAAAACATTTCTTATTCCTTCGTTCAACTAAGATAGAAAATCACTTAAAGGATCGGTTTAAGAGTTTTGAAAGGGTGAGTGTAAGAAGAGATTTTTTCGGTAAACTAAGGGTTGAGATTAAGGAAAAGGAGGGCGTGGTTGTAATGTGCGGAACTGACAATTGTCTTTTATTCGATAATGGAGGCATTGTGGTTTTGACTTTTGAGCGCAGTGAATTATATAGATTCAGCGAGGTTGCGGAAGTGATTAACGACCATTCCGATATTGTTATCGATGAAGGGATGGGAGTGGTCAGCAAGGAGTATATTGATTTTATCTTAAATGTCAGAGGGGCTCTAAAGCAGAAGATCGGGGCTGAAATAATGTCGATCCACACTCCACTGCCTTGGGCTTCCGAGGTTAAGGTAAAGACCGATCAGGGCTGGTTGTTGATTTTTGAGACCAGTTATTCTTTAGAAAAGCAATTGGATTTTTTAAGCGTTATTTTGGAAAAGGAAATCAAAGAGGAGGATCGAGATTGTATCGAATATATTGATTTAAGAGTTAAGAATAAGGTATATTTTAAGTTATATGATGACTGCAACGGTTCGGGGGTCGAATCCGGGGAACAATTCGTTGAGCATCCAGAGGGAGAGAGCGAGGACTCGGATTCGAACGAGGTCGACGGTCGAAATTTTGATTGATTTTGGCTTGAAAAAATCTGAAAAATAGGTCATAATTGGTTAAATTTTGAAGACAGGTTAAAATTTTTTAATTAAAATCAAGGATTGTCCCCGCTTTTTAATATTTAAATAATATAATGCCTGAATCATTAAGAGAGGAAAGAATAAGAAAAGTCGCTGTTTTAAAAGAAAAAGGGATTAACCCCTATCCTTCGAGTTTGGTTAAAAAAGAAGAAATAAAGCAAATTTTAACCAGGAAACCCGGGCAAAAGGTTAAAGCGGCCGGAAGAATAATGCTTTTTAGAGAGATGGGGAAGATAACTTTTATTCAGATTCAGGATGAGAGCGGAAAGATTCAGCTGGTTTTAAATAAAAATAAATTCAGTCAGGATTATAAATTTTGGCTGAAGAATTTGGACTTGGGGGATTTTATTTTTGTTAAAGGAGAGCGTTTTGATACAAAAAAAGGCGAGTCGTCAATTTTGGTGGAGAATTTGAAGTTGTTGAGTAAAGCCATGCGGCCTTTACCCAGTAAATTTGGTCAATTAAAGGACGACGATAAACGTCAGCGGTTCCGGGAGCTTGAAATGATTTCTAATCGAGAAGTTTTTGAAAAATTCAAAAGAAGAAGTGAAGCGATTAAGACGATTCGTCAATTTATGTGGAAAAATGGTTTTACGGAAGTGGAAACTCCGATTCTTCAATCGGTTTATGGAGGGACTTACGCGAAACCTTTTGTTACTCATTATAATGCTTTAGATTTTGATTTGTATTTGAGAATAGCGCCGGAAATGTTTTTAAAAAGAGCGATTACAGGAGGATTTGAAAGGGTTTTTGAAATAGGGAAATGTTTTAGAAATGAGGGGATGGACCCCTCTCATTTGCAGGAATTTACGATGTTTGAATTTTATTGGGCCTATGCGGATTATAATAAATTGATGGATTTTACTGAAAAATTGATTGATGAAATTATCAAGAAAGTTTATGGGGGCAGCTATTGCGTAAAACTGGGAGGAAATAAAATTGACTTAAAGCCTCCTTATCCAAGGGTGTCTTTTAAGGAAATAGTTAAAAAATATTTAAAAGTGGATCTGCGACAGATTGACAATCAGGATAAACTGGCCAAATTTGTGAAAGATAGAGCCCTGCAAAAAGAACTGGATTTTTCCGGTAAAGTGGGCTGGGCCGCTCAAATCGATGAATTATATAAAAAGAAGATTAGACCCTATTTGATTCAACCGGTTTTTATTACCGATTATCCTAAAGAATTTGTCGCGCTGGCCAAAGAGAAGGAGGACGATAAAAATTTGGTTGGAACTTTCCAGTTGGTGTTAAATACTTGGGAATTGCTTAAGGCCTATAA
>WJJX01000052.1 GCA_014729445.1 Candidatus Moraniibacteriota bacterium
ATTATATAACTAAACTATTGAACAACAATTTGAAGCTCGTAATTTTCAAACCCGCAGATCTGATTTTCATTACAAGGCCAAATGTCTTCAAAATATCTGGCAACGTGATCGCCGCCACTCTCTTCCTGTTTTTTAATGCTTGGAAAAAACAACCAAACATAATCATCGTTTTCCCTAAAAATTTTTATATCATACTTGCCATCATAGACATCACTACCAAAATTAATACTGGCTCTGGCAGGAACCTTTCCGCCTAAATCATCAATATTAACCCTCAAAGCAAATTTTTGCGTCAGTTTAGACGAAAGCTCATATGAAATATTGTAAGCCTGGGAAGGTAAAACAAAATAAGGACCCTCAGAGGCGCTGGCCTGCGGATATTCATTCAGCTGTTGAATGTTAGAAGGAATATCAACTCTCATTACAGGAAGACTTAATTTATAGACTTCATTTGCCCCGGATTCCTTAATTAAATCCAAACTAAATTTTGGTAATCTTTGTCTGTAACTCTTAATCTTTAAAGTCGGATCACCCAGTAAAGTATATCTTGGCTTTGATATATTTCTCGGATAATCTAGAAAATCCGTAGTATCAAAATCGCTGGCTAAATGAGCATTCTTCCAAGTCTTAAAAACATTGCCTATATCATTTTCATTATTACCGTCAAACAAACTGCTTAATACAGCTCTTTGCTCGTATCCACTATTAGCTATATCTACAGCAAATATTCCCCCAACCGCTCCCTTTCTTATCATATTGGCACAAAAAGTTTCAGATCGAAAAACATCAATCTCGGGATGATCTTTATAGAAATCCGACAACGGAATTCTGGAATTACAAGTAGAGCAAGCTTGTAAAGAAAGAAAAGTATTATTTAGATAAAAAACATCCTCTGACCTCACTCCTAGGGCTTCTGTAGGAGTTCCATGATCTTCATAAAGTATTAAAAATTTGTTTTCCCAGTCCTGAGGTTTTGTCCCTTGTGGTGTGACTGTCAAATTTTCCCCGGTATATGCCAGCGATTCAAAAACTTTACCCAGCATATATGTCCTCGAAGCGGCAGATCCAAATTTAGCTCCTCGGGTGGCTAAAACATTTCCTTGATCTTGCAAACTCTCCTCATAAAATAAACTTCTGGCGATATTGGCGCTGGTATCACTGTTGCTCACTCCAAATATCCGGCCTACCGCCAAATCCAAAAACCATTCATCGATATTATAAGAGTCAAAATTTCCATTTTTTGCTACATATTCCTGTAGCGACAAATAATAATCATCCGGCACTCCAAGTCGAGCATAATACAAAGCATCTGCAGACAATTGGATTCCTCCAACAGGATAATCAGGGGCTTCAAAATTCATATCAATGGCATTCGGACTTCCAATAATAGTGAGGTACTCCAATTGATCTAACAATCCTAATCTCGCTATCTCGTTTTCAATGAATTCATCCGTTTTTGCATAATCTAGCTCTTGAGTTTCGATTATTACCTCATGCTTGGTGCTGGCAAGAATGGGCGCGTTAATCGAATTTCTACTGTAAACGTCTTTAATTTCACCCGCCATCTCAGTTTCATACAGTTCGTTTACTTTTAGTTCCCCGTAATCTCTAGGATTAACAAGTATCATCTTATCTGTATCCGTTAAATCAACATATTTTTGCTGCAATTGGGCTAAAGAATAATTTTCATTACAGGAAACACTGTCAAGAGAAGCTCCGCCGACACAAATAAAATTTCTTTGATATAAAGAATAATTGCCGGAATTTAGAACATTATAAATGTCGGATCCTTGTCCTTGAACCACTAAAGGAGCGTTAATTAAGGACGCATAGGTCGAAGCCATTAAAGCGTCTTCATAGTTTTTCACCAAAACAATATCCTTAAGTGTCGACCAATCCCAATAATTTAAACTTTCCTTTGGATCGATTTGACTTAATTCGGCATCGATAGTCAGTGAAAGCCTATTTGACAAAGAATCAGGAATAGTTCCAATTACCGTTATTTTATCGGGATTGTATTGATTTATAAAATAAATAATCGAATCGACATCGTAACTGTTTTGCGTCATAGAAAGAGTGTCGTCATGAAAAATCAAATAGGGATATTTATTCACTTGACTTCCGTCCGTCCAAACCGCCACCGGCACAAAAGATAAAGCAGCCTTCCAATCCTTATCCGAAATCAAGAACAATTCTTTTGAGGAATATCTATCCAACAATTTCTCGTTTTTCAAAATCTCACCCTCCACTGAGAAACTTTTTTCATAAACATTATTGTTTTCGTCAATCTCATCAACCGTCTGAGTGCTGTCAGCTAAAATTTGCACCGTCACAGTTTTAGGTTCGCTAAACATTAAGGAATCGGTTTCTATAACCACTTCCTGATTAACCGAAAGCGCAGGAATATCTGCCAATTTTTCGACAGAATCAGCTTGAATTGAAAGCTGCAAATTGGTAGGCGCCGAATCGGACGATCCCACATTCTTAACAGTCGCCTTAATCACAACTTGATCATTTACTTTTATATCCGTCTCGCTATTGGACCTTTCAGAAACCGCTTTAACATCGGTTATTACAAAATCGGGAAGTCTCTCGCATAAAGAACAAAGATCTTGCGGTGGCTGCGGGGCATTGCAGAAATTAGCATAAGCATCGCTGGCACAAAATTCCTCTTTTGTAGCGTAATCGGCGTTTTGGCCTCCTTGACAATCCGCTTGGGAATTGCAGGGGTTCTCATACTGCTGGCATAAATCATCGCCCTTATTTATGCATATACCTTTACTTGAACGAACCGATAAATTAGTCGAATAACAATCATCTCCTATGGATAACATGCTGCTTATTGAAGGGATAATTTCTAAATCACTTGAACAGCACTGGCTGGGTTCTCCTGCCGAAGCGTTTAAATAAACTTCCTCCCCTTCATCGGCGCAACCCACCGATGCTTCGCTTACCGTTATCCTTATCTCCTTGCTATTATTTATTGTATTTTCCTCAATAGCCAATAAAGGCGGCTTTATCTCAAATACCACCGCTAAATTTTCCCTCGGCTCATTAAAACTAATAAATTCAGCTGGTATTACAATCCTCTCATTCCCCTGAGAAGCTATCTCCCTTAAAATTGTAAGCTCCTTTGACTGATCCTCATAATTAAGAGTCAAAAAACTGCCGCTCTCCACTTTCCCAGAACCTAAATTGCGAATCTCCACTTCAAATTGAATCTCCTCGCCTATTAAAATATCATTAAAATTTATCTGAGCTCCATCACTCTTTCTAACCGCCTGAATATCTCCAATCTCTAAATCAAAAAACTTTTCTTCCACCACTTTGATATTTTGGGATATGGAATTATTTTCCTTATTTTCCTCTCTATCTTGAAAAGTCGGCCTAGCCCTTATTTCAAACACAGCCTGAGTCTCCTGAATAACGGTATATTGAAGCGAATCCAAAGGAATCGTCACCTCGATTGAACTGTTCGAACCCACATCCTGATTAAAATCAGCCTCGGCTTCAACTTCATTGCCGCCGTCCGTTGTAGACAAAAATAGATAATAACCCAAAGGAGCATCGCCTTCCCCTATATTCTCAACCTCGACCTTAAACTCTACCTCATCATTAACCTCAATATTATCCAAAGATACCTCCTCCCCATTAGCCCTCCTAACCGCCCTTACGTTCGCTGCCCTTAAATCCGGTTTCTTGTCTAGCGACTCCTTTATAACCAAATCCTTAATAAACTCATTATTATAAGTATCTATTTCGTAAATCCTGTTTTGAGGATCCACCGCAAAAGATACCTTGTGCTCTCCAGCCTCATCTATAGTAAATGACGGTAAATCGGTTAATACAACCTCCTGGTTTTGGAAAATAGGGTCTATGGGCAAATCAACAATATCCCCCCGGCCAAAAACCACGTATTCTAATTCCAAAACTGATCGATATGCTTCCGCAATATCATAACCTAAATTTTTTATCGTAACCTCAGGTCTTAACTCATCACCCTCGAAAAGATCCCCCTCCTCTCC
>WJJX01000053.1 GCA_014729445.1 Candidatus Moraniibacteriota bacterium
ATTTTTGTTTAATTTTTTAACTAAAATGGCTAATTCTTCCAAAAAGAAGAAAAGAAATAAAGAGGATCAGTTGTTTTTTTCCATTCTGATTATCTTAATAGGAGTTTTTTTTTCCTTGCTCCTGTTCATCTATATTAATCAGGAAAGACGAGTCAAGCTATCCAATGAGTTAAACGAGGATGAAGAACGCAGAGAGGAATATATTTTAAGCTCGGAATTGGTGAGCGATACCATGAATTTTAAAGGGAGAATTCGAGGATCTGTAGAAGTGGATTTAATTTCCGGGGCCGAAGGATATTTATTTGAATTGGCGGTGGATGAGGGAAAAAAAATTTATAAAGGCCAATATTTATTCAGGCTTTCCGCCGACGAGTCGGGCAAGATCAATCAGCAGTCTTATATAGGGAACAAAAAACTTTTGGCCGACGGTCGGGAGCAGGATCTTTATTTTTTTAAACAGTTTGAGGCTTTGGGAAACAGAGTTTCGATTTTAAAAGAAATGATTAACAATTTGGGATCGATGGAGGAAATTGATTATGCTTATCAGGGAAGAGGCGATTTTTTGGTGTACGAGATAAATAAAGAGCGTGAGATTATTAAGCGAAGCCAGAAAGCTGGTCAGAGAATTGTGATTGAAAAACAGCTGGTTTCAAACTGGGTCAGATCGCCGATTCAGGGAATTGTGACCAATACGTCCTTTAGTCCCGGTTCCAAAATCAATCTGGGTGATCGGATTATGACAGTCAGCGATCCCTCTACTCTGGTGGTGGAAGCCTCTATTGATAGGGATTTTTATGATAATATTTCTTACGGTTTGGCCGCCAAAGCCTTATTGGAAAACGGCGTGCGAGAATTTGCGCTTTCCGTTATAGGGATTGAAACAGAAGAGGAAATCAGGCGAAAAGATCAATTTCAGGTCCAGTTTTCGATTGATTCCGAATTAAATCAGGCCGAGCTTGCTCAATTGCTTGATAAAAAGGTGGATATAGAGATAGAAATGTTGGCCAAACCTATTTACCGGGTGCCCAATGATTTTATTTTGAACGATAAAAATGGCACTTACGTTTTTATAGATGATAAAAAAATAAGCGCCAGAATACTTAAAGAGGATGAAAATCAATCCAGAATTGATTTTGAGGGCATTAAAGACGGTTTAAGGATTCAAAAGGTGCAGTAGCCGGATAAATTTAAAAACTTGAAAAATTATTTCATTTCATTATTATTTATTAGGTTAAAGTTTTAATTAAGAATGTCGGAAAGGATTATTATTAATAATTTAAGCTAAACAATGCCGGTACCTAAGCAAAAGCAGTCAAAATCCAGAACAAGAAAAAGAAGAGCCAATGATTTTGTGAATTCCAAACATTTGGTTAAATGTGCTAATTGTGGAAAAATGAAGTTGAATCATAGAGTCTGCGATAATTGCGGATTCTATAAGGGAAAAGAGGTTGTTAAGATAAAAAAATAAGCTGTAATATTCTTCAATTTATATGAACAGTCGTCATTTAAGCAGACAGGTAGCGATGCAAACCTTTTTTGAATGGGATTTTAAAGGGTTAAAAAAAACCGAGATCGAAGAGATACTTGAGAGAAATATTTCCAATTTTGAGGATAATGTAGACGGTGATTTTGTAAGAGCTTTAGTATATGGGATTTTAAAGTATCAGGATGAGATTGACGAAAAGCTTAGAAAGGCGGCGCCGGAATGGCCCATAGAACAGATTGCCGGAACAGACAGAAATATATTGAGATTAGGAATCTATGAACTGATTTGGCAGGATAAGGATGAGGTCCCTCCTAAAGTGGCTATTAACGAGTCTATTGAATTGGCTAAAGCTTATGGAGGTGACTCATCAGGAAAATTTGTTAACGGCGTTCTTGGAACCATTTACCGTTTGATTGAGGAGGATAAAAAAACAAAAGCCAAAAAGGAAGTAGAAGCTAAAACTAAGATTTAATAATGAATTTGAATTTAAAAGATCTGGAAAAAAAGCTGCAAATCGATTTTAAAGATAAAAAGTTAATTAAAAAAGCCCTTACCCATAGATCTTATCTTAACGAACATAGAAATTACAAACTTGAGCATAATGAAAGATTCGAATTTTTGGGAGATGCGGTTTTGGAATTGATTGTTACCGAATATCTGTTTGATAAATTCCCCCATAAGCCGGAAGGCGAGCTGACTAATTTGCGGGCCGCTTTAGTTAAGGGCGAGAATTTAACCAAAATTGCCAAGGAATTAAAATTAGGTGATTTTCTATATTTGAGCAGAGGGGAAGCCAAGGGCGGAGGCCGGAGCCGAAGTTATATTTTAGCCAATACGGTTGAAGCGGTGATAGGAGCGATTTATTTGGATCAGGGTTATAATCGGGTTAAGGTTTTTATTGAGGAAAATATTATTAAAGAGCTGCCGGTTATTATAGAGGATCAGTTGTTTAAAGATCCCAAGAGCTTATTCCAGGAAAAGGCCCAGGAGCAGGAGGGAATAACCCCCTCTTATGAACTGGTTTCTCAGAAAGGTCCCGATCATGATAAATTTTTTGAGATCGGAGTTTTTTTAGAGGATGAGTTTGTCGCCAAAGGTAAGGGGAAAAGCAAACAGGAGGCTCAGCAAATGGCCGCGAAAAAGGCTTTAGAAAAAAAAGGCTGGTCGGATTAATCGATTTTTGCAGTTTAAAATTATTCATAAGATTTTTTTATGGCCAATATCGAACATTTAGGCAGATATGACTCGGGAGTATCGGTAAAAAAGGTTTTATTTTGGTTTATAGTTTTGGTTATCCTGGTTGTTTTAGTGGTGGCTTATTTTACTTTTTCCAAAACCGAGATAGTGCTTATCCCTAAAACGGAAATCAAAGAGCTGCGTATGGAAATTATAATCAATAAAAATGCTTCGGGCATAGATCATGACAGGAATCTAATCAGGGGCGTGGTTCTGGTAGAGCATTCTTCGGGGGTTAAAGAAATTAATGATATTCCCCTTAAAAGGGTTAAAGAGTCAAGCAGAGGCCAAATAACTATTTTTAACGGATACACCCGAGCCCAGGGCTTCAAAAAGGGTGATATTCTGGTTTCCGAATGCAGTCAAAAAAAAGCGGTTTTGGAGGAGGATTTAATCGTTTACAGAAACCAGACCAAGGAGGTTGCGGTTCGTTCAGTTGAAAAAGGGGCGGATGCGGTTATTAAGCCTTGTGGGTTTACTTTTGAAAAATACAATGAATATATGAACGAAAAAGTTCAAGTTAAAAGTGAAAAAGCTTTTCAAGGGGGAATCAGGGAGGCAAAGTTGATTACCGAAAATGATTTGGAAATTTATAAACGGGAGTTAATTGGAGAGTTGGAAGAGGAGAATTTGGAAAAGTTGAGACTTAAATTAAGAGAGGGAGAGTTTTTCGAAGAGTCTTTGTTATTAAATGATGTCTCAAATTTCAAGGCCAGTGTGGAGCCGCCCGCGGAACAGGACAGTCTAAGATTGAGTCTTGATTTGAAGTCGGCGATTCCGGTTTTTCAGGAAAACGATTTTTATGCTTTGATTGAAAAGGAGTTAAAGGATTTGAGATTTGAAGATCAGGAGTATCTAGGATTTGCAAAAGAGGACCTCAAGGTTTCCAACCGGCGTGTTTCAAGCGAGAGAGGAGAGGCGGTTCTTGATGTCACGGCGTATGGAAAATATCGGCCTAAATTGTCTACAAAATTATTTAACAGAGAAGAAATAAAAGGTTATAATGAAAGCGCGCTTAAAAATTATTATGATGATTTTGAGGAGCTGGAGGGAGTTAGAATTAAATTTTGGCCGGCATTTAGAAAAACGGTGCCGGATATGGATAATCGAATAATTATTAAAATAGAAGAATAAATGAAATTTTTTGTTTTTTTAATTCAAATAGCCGCCAATATTTTATCTTTGCTTATTATAGCCCGGATTCTCCCGGGTATAGACTTTAGCGGAAATTGGATGAGTTTGGTATGGTTCGGTTTGTTGCTCGGTGTTTTAAACTATTTGCTGAAATTGTTTTTGTATATTGTCTGGCCGAAAGCGATTTTCTTTTCTTTGGCTTTATTCACCTTTTTGTTTAACATTCCTTTGTTGATTCTTATAGCTTTAACGGTTTCCGGAATTGCGATTTCGGGATTTTTTGCCGCTTTCTGGACGGTTATAATTATCGGTTTGACTAATTATTCGGTCGGTGCGATTATGCATTATGAATAAAGAGGTCTGACTGTCCGGAAAAGAAAAAACCTGGTCTGATGATCCGTCCACCGTGCGTATTATCAAATCAAGAATTCTCTTTTCCGCAAAGTTCGACGCGTTAAATATTTAAATAATTTTTATGGATGGTTTTTTAGATTCTTTTTTGACTTACGTGAATATAATATCGGCTGTTTTGGTGGTGGTTTGTGTCTTGATTCAAAACAGAGGAGCCAGTTTATCCAATGTTTTTGGAGGTGATTCAGAGGCTTTTTATACAAGGAGAGGATTTGACAAGATAATTTATACGGTAACCATTGTGCTTGCGATTGTCTTTGTGGGGTCGGTTTTGGCCAGGCTTATGCTTTTGAGTTAATTAATTTTTTGGCATGAAAAATAAAATTCATAATATTTCAAATTTGATTTCGAATTTACCCAAACTGGTTCAGGTTTTTATTG
>WJJX01000054.1 GCA_014729445.1 Candidatus Moraniibacteriota bacterium
GGGATTTAAATTAAGAAAATTTTTGTTCATTAAATCTGATTTAAAGAAACTATTAGCTTTATTTTATTGATTTTTGAGGAGAAGTCAAGGTAACAAATACAAGTCTAACTTTGTAAAAATTTGATTAAAAATTCAGTTATTTTCATCATATAGCTAATTCGAATGCTTTCTCGGGTGGTGTGGCAGTTTTTGCCGCCGTAGGAAATGTCTACGGCTTTGATTCCCAATTTAACAAAAGCGTTTACATCGCTTGCTCCGCCGATTTTGACATAGCTGGGTTTTATGTTTAAGTCTTCAAACCCTTGGGCGATTTTTTGAATGAATTTATCTTTTTGGTCGTATTTGTAGCCGTGGCAGTTTAATTCGGCTTTAAAATCCAGTTTGGCTTTGTGCTTTTTAGCGGCTTTTTCAAAGGCCTTCTGGTAAAGATTGACTTGTTCTTTGGCTTTTTTTAAATCATGGCTACGGGCCTCGGCTTTGATGAGAGCGTCTTCGGGAACGCCGTTTCTGATTTTGCCGCTTTGAAGAATACCGATATTATTCGTGGTTTCATTGTCGATTCGACCGACTTCTAATTCGCTTATGGCATCTGAGGCAACTTTAATAGCGCTAATCCCCTTTTCCGGTTCCATGCCGGCGTGGGCGCTTCGGCCTTTGATTTTGATATTTATTTGATAAATAAAGGGTGAGGCAATAGTAATTTCGCCGATGTTTTCTCCGTCAAGCACAAGACCCTCTTTGGCCTTGATGTCTTTTTTGTTCAACTTGGAAGCGCCGATAATTCCGGTTTCCTCTTCGCGGGTAAAAATAATTTCCAATGGCCGATGGTTTAATTTTTTTTCTTTTAGAACCGTGAGCGCTTCCAAAATTTCGGAAATACCGGCTTTATCGTCGGCGCCTAGGATGGTTTCACCTTTGCTTTTGATAATATCGCCTTTAATTTCGGCTTTGATGCCAAAGCAGGGGTCAACGGTGTCCATGTGAGAGGAAAGCAGGAGCGGCTCCCCTTTTCCCGGAATTTTGGCGATCAAGTTTCCGACTTGATCTCTTTTGAATTTGATTTTTAATTCTTTGAATTTTTGTTCAATGAATTTTGAAACTTTTTCTTCTTTTCCCGAAGGGCTGTCGATTTCGATTAGATCTAAGAACGTTTTTAAGAGGCGGGGTTGGTTGGGCATGATTTTAAATTAAGAGGTTATTTGGGGAGTTTAACATTGGTTGTTGGAAAAGTAAAAGAGGAGTCTTGTACAATACAACATGAGCCCCAAATGAAATTGCATTCTAATGCAAAATGAGCCCCAGAAGGGACTCACTTGCTAGAATACGTAGAATAATTCATTAATTGATTCTATGACAATCAACATGAATGATTCACGTATTACAAGTATTTCACAATTAAAAAAATTTTTGCAAGCCTCTATTGATTTCGATTTTAAGGGGATCTCACAAAAAGAAAAATATAAATGGGTTGAAACAACCTTATTTTTTTAAAAATTATTTTAAAAATAGATCAATCAAACCGCCTAAACCCTTAAAGACAATAATATATTTGAAAGAATGTGAATTCAGATGGAATTATCGAGAAGAACTTTTTGAAAAAATGAAAAAAATTATTAAAAAATTTTAATTTTTGCTAGGCAAGACCCTAGGCAATTACATTTTTCGATATATTAAAAATCAAGAACCATTTGGGTTAGATTTCTAAATGACAAATCGATACCCCTTTCGGTTTGATTCCTAAATGATTTGACGGGGTAATTTAAAGCTTTTATTATGTTAATCAAGTCTTTTATTGATTAACATAAAAATTTCTCAAATTTTTTTTAAAATCTCCACTCCTTTTTCCAAAACCTCATCGGCAACCGCAAATGAAATTCGAAAATGGCTGGCTTTTTCGGAAAAAACGCTGCCGGGAACGGTCAGGATGTTTTTTTGGAGTAACTTTTGATGAAAGTTTTTTTGGTTCTTGGGAATTTCGACAAAGGCATAAAAAGCACCTTGAGTTCTGTTTAAATTGAATTTGTTTTTCAGGTTTTCGAATAGATAATCTCTTTTTTGTTTGTATTTTCGGATGTGTTTATTTAAATTTGACCCAAAAGAATCACAGAGGGCAAATTGAACCATTGACGGAGCGCAGACAAAGGTGTATTGCTGAAGTTTATTTATTTGGTCGAGCAGTTTTTTGTCAAAAGTGTGAAGATAGCCGATCCGCCAGCCGGTTATGGAATGGGTTTTGGAAAAACCGTTTATGGTGATGGTCTTTTTATAGATGCTGGCTATAGAAAAAAACTTTTTATCATAGTCAAAGGGTTCGTAAATTTCATCGCTTAAAACCGGAATTTTTTGAGGTTGAAGGATTTTTTTTAGTTCGCTTAATTCTTGTTTGGAATAAACCATCCCGGTTGGATTATTGGGCGAATTGATAATGACAAGTTTAGTTTTTTTTGTGATTTGGGATTTTAATTTTTTTAGGTTTAAGCGAAAATCGGGATAAGTGTCGTTGTAGATGATTTTGGCTCCCAGAAAAGTCAGGATTTGTTTGTATAAAACAAAATAAGGGTCAGGCAAGATTACTTCGTCGCCGGGGTCGATTAAACAGCCTAAGGCCAAAAAGATCCCGCCGGAGGCGCCGCTGGTTACGATGATTTCCTCTTCTTTGGCCGGGATATTGTTTTTTTGGTTTAATTTTTGAGCGATTCTTTTTCTAAGTTCAGGGATGCCCAGCGTCGGTGTGTAGGTGTTTTTATTTTGATCGACTGCTTTTTTGAGGTTTGATTTTAGTTTTTCGTTGGCTAAAAAATCGGGCTGGCCAATGGAAAAATTTATAATTTCACCTTTTAAAGAGGCGGCCTGATTGAAAATCTTTCGAATACCGGATTCCTTCATTTGTCGGATTCTTTCGGATATCATATCGATTATTTTAATTTTTTTTGCTCAATATCAAAGTGGAGCTTATCAGCTGTTTTTAAAAACCGTTCTCTGGCCTGTTGGGCGTAAGGGTTGTAATTTTGAAGGCTGTAGAATAATTCCTCGGTGTTTTTTACCACAAAAGGCATAAGACTTTTTAATCTTTCAAACCCAAGGGTTGATATTTTCACCTCTTTGGCCGGCATTTTTTGTAAAATTTTACCGACGAATTGAGCTAGGGCCTGAGAATTGGCCGCGTCTCGGTCGTGTTCTTTGGGAGTTTGGACAATTAATTTAAAACCTGCCTTTTTAAGTTTGCTCTTTATTTCCTTAAACAAGGTTTTGGGAATCCTTAAAGGGTGTAAAACAATTTTCAAATCTTTTAAACCATTATTGGCCGAATAACTTTCCGGACCCCACATTGGGTGACTGTTTATTAAATAAACA
>WJJX01000055.1 GCA_014729445.1 Candidatus Moraniibacteriota bacterium
TACAAGAATGATTCGTGAAACCCTTATGTTTAGGCGTAGTTTAATAGATATTCTTTCCCTTTCTGCAAAAACCGTTCATAAATTAAAACCAAAAAAAGATTTTCAAACCTGTTTTCTTTAAATTTTCCCCGGACAGTACTGCCTATTGTACGATGTTCGAATTTTTTAAACCTTATATTGTTAACACAAAACAAAAACTATGCTACAAATAAATAAGACCTATTTAAATTAATATCATGAGTAAAAAAGTGATTAAACAAAAACTCCTTAAAGCAATTGAAAATAATCCATACAAAAAAGATTTTAAATCGATCTCTCTTTTCGGTTCTTATGCTTATGGTAAACCTAACAGAAAAAGTGATATTGATTTATTAATTGAATTTAAACCAAAATCTACAATTGGTTTTTTTGAACTATTTGAAATTCAAGATGCTTTTATTAAATCTACTGGTAAGCATGTTGACCTAGCCACAAAAGGAAGCTTACTTAAATCTATTAAAAAAGAAATCTTACAAAATGCCGAAAAAATCTACTAAAAAAGATATTATCTATTTGGAACATATTTTAAAGTCTATCGAAAAAATAGAAAGATACATAAAAGATATCAATTACAAAAAATTCCTTAACGATGAAAAGCTAACTGATGCGTTAGCTAGACAGTTGGGAATAATTGGAGAAGCAACAAATAACTTTACTCAATCATTTAGAAAAAAACATCCAAACATTGAATATAGAAAAATTATTGCAATGAGAAATTTTTTAATTCATGAATATTTTAATGTTGAAAGAAAAATAGTTTGGAATACATGTAAAAATAATATTCCAAAACTAAAAGAAATTTTAATAAAAATTAAAAAAACTTAATAATTTTATAATCCCAAAAAACCCCAAACACAGACAATCACCCTTAAAAGATCTCCCTACATCACAAACTCCAACTCCAACCAAATCTCACTTAAAGTCGTTCAAACAACATCCAAAAAACAAAACTATCTCATCCATCTTTCCTGTCCTCCCACTATGGAAAAAACCACATAGTTCAATTTAAATTAACAAAAATCAAAAAACAACGTTCCCTCCATAGTAAAGGGCTGTCCAGGGTGGTTCCAAACAAAAAACCCCATCCAAAATTTACACCTAAACATAAACTTTGTACGGGGTATATTTATCTTTTATTAAAATATTGTTCATATTCAGGATGCACATTTAAAATATTTTCGTCAAAAATATATTCATAAACATCAGAAAATGATTCTCTTAAAATTGCTTCAATCTTTATAACTTTGCCAACTTTCTCCGAAATCAAACGAACGACTATTCCAACATCAGTACCATCATTTCCTAAAACAGATGCAACTGTATCAGGATATCTCATCCCTGAAGTATTCTCCCCAATAAGCATTTTTAAATAATTATCGACATAACCTCTAAACATTTTTCTTTCTTTTTCACTAAAAACCTCACCAAATCCATTTATATCTTTCATCCCTGCTGCTTTTTTAAAATACTTTCTAGAGAAATCAACTAACCCTCTTCTATCTTCTGGAATTTCAACTTCATCTCTACTAACTTCTAAATTTTTTAAAAGTTTTTCTTTTTCCCTGAATAAAGCATTTCGAATACTTCTTCTTTGGTCTAATCGATCCTTTTTTTCTGAAAATGCTTTTTCCGAACTTGATGTACTAAACAACAAACCTTCTATATATTCAAGTCCTTGATCAAGTGCTTCTATTTGATTTCCCAAACCAGAAGCAGTTCTTATATTATTTGTAATCGTTCTTATACTTTGTGCAAATTCAAAATCTGTTCTGTCTCCAGAACTTTCTAAATCTGATGCAAATTTATCTATTTTGCCTAATGCTCCCATTAAATTTAATTGTTCTAAATTACCCTCAGCTTCAGATAAATCCACTGCTACTGCTCTCATATCATCATCCCAAACATTTCCTTGTTCCAATTTAGATTGTGCTCCCATTAAATTTTGAGAACCTAAATCCCTTGCTACTTCTCCAAGTAAATTAGCTCTCCGTTCATCATTCATTGAAACTTTAGCATCACTTAATTGATAGATGTTTTCCATATGAGACGTAAGATTCAGTTGATTATATTCAGCTTTTTTCCTCATACTTAATTATTAATAATTATTTAAATTATATATTTAATCACTAGTGGGCGGTTAAGCCCTGCCTAAAATAGGCATATCTGAGACTTTGAGTCATTTTTTTGTAACTTATCCTCTTGAAACAAGCTTGTCAATTGATTTCTTTCAAATATTGAAACGCTCAAAATCTGTAATATTTTGTAGAGATCTTGCTTGATTTTCAATCTCTTTTTCATGATGGCAACAACAAGGTAAGCACATATCGCAATCCAAATCTGAGTCTTAACTGCATTTTCCGAATAACCCCAAAACACTTTTACTTTCAAGTGTTGTTTAATCCACTTAAAAAATAATTCTATTTGCCAGCGTTGTCTATACAGATCGGCGATCAATTTAGCATCCAGATCAAAGTTGTTCGTCAAAAACACATAATACTTCTTCTTTTCTTGATCATAGTACTTCACTCGCCTTAATTTTTCAGGATAATCCTTAGATACCTTGTATCCGCTAAATCGAATAATTTGATCACAAACTATCCCTTTGGATTTGTCCTTAGCTCTTGAATAAATCCTTCTAATTTTTGTATTTTTCTTTGCTCTAATAATAAAGAATGCCGGTGTCTTGTGAATCTCGTAAAGCCTTTTGAAATCAAGATAACCTCTATCTACTACATAATAAGCTCCCACATCAATCTCCAAAATATCCAAAGCATTTACATCATGGACTTTACCATCGGTAATATGAATAAATGTTGGAATATTTCCCTGAAGATCGATTACTGTATGCAATTTAATTGCAGCTTTTGTCTTTCGAAACTTTGCCCACTTAAAAACGGTAATACATAAATCTATTGTTGATGCATCAAGAGCATAAACCGTACCATTTAACTGAGAAATAAAGTCGTTATCTCCAACATATAGACTTCTGGCTTCCTTGATTAAAATTAAAGCAAAATCTTGATAAATTCTCCAATCTCGTTTTTCGTTAGCATCAAGAAGTGTTTTTCTAGCTACCTGAGAATTAAATTTTAAATGATACAATTTATTCTTTTGAATATTCAAACAAATCACAATGCTTCTCAAACTTTCCCTAAAAGTTAATTGCCCAAACATCATTGCCAGAAGCTGATCTCAACATCTGAAACTCCTGACCCTATAATCTCCCTGATACTTATCTACACATTTTTGAAACTAATATCGAGGGACAAAATCCAAAATCTGAGAAAAAATATATCTGCCTGTGTTCATAAATTAATTGGTAAATTCTTAAATACCAATTATTTCAAAAAGATCATTTCCTCTGAAATCTCAAAAAAATAAATTATTTTAAAAGGTGCATCCTATCTGCGTGTCCGTTAAATTAACTTACGCTCAACCGCCCACCAGTGATATTTAATCATTATATAACATACTCCAACTCCAACCAAATCTCACTTAAAGTCGTTCAAACAACATCCAAAAAACAAAACTATCTCATCCATCTTTCCTGTCCTCCCACTATGGAAAAAACCACATAGTTCAATTTAAATTAACAAAAAATCAAAAAACAACGTTCCCTCCATAGTGAAGGGCCATGGTAATTTCAAACCCCAATTGATTATTTTAATCCAAAGATATATCCTTTAAAAAAATCCCTTAATCAAAATCATGCAAAATTGTAAAATTACCAAAATTCATCCATATAAAAATACTCAAAAATTCAAACTTCCTCTTTATTTAACCAAAATATCAGCCGGCTTCCCTTCTCCCGCTAAAGATTACATCGAAAAAAAACTCGATCTCAATGAATACTTAATAAAACATCCTGCCGCGACTTTTTTCTTAAAAGTCGAAGGAACCTCAATGATTAACGCGGGCATTAATTCAGGCGACATCCTAATTGTTGATCGTTCACTTGAAATTAAAAATAACCACATCGCTGTAATTCTTTTAAATGGTGAATTCAACGTTAAAAAAATTCAAAAAAAAGATAACCGACTTTTTTTGCAGCCCCAAAATGATTCTTTCAAA
>WJJX01000056.1 GCA_014729445.1 Candidatus Moraniibacteriota bacterium
CAGCAAATGGAAAAAGACCAAAGTGAGACTACTGATCAAAAGACAATGACCGAAGCCGAATCAGACGACAAAAAAACAATGACTGAAGAAACCGAAGAGGAAGAGCAAGCAGGCTATATGGACATTTCCCCAAAGGAAGCCAAAAAAATGATTGATGAAAAAGAAGAGCTGGTGGTAGTCGATGTCTCACCCAATTACGCCAAGGGTCATTTGCCCGGGGCGGTTAACTATTACGTCGGCGACGGATCATTAGACAAGGCAATTCCCACCCTGGATAAAACCAAGGAATATTTGGTTTATTGCCATGTTGAGTCAGCTTCCAGACTCGGCGCCCAAAAAATGACCGACGCCGGTTTTGAAAAGGTTTATCGATTGGAGGGTGACTATCCGGCTTGGGTAAAGGCGGGTTATCCGGTTGAAAAATAAAAGATCATTTTAAGGTAATTAGCACTATTTCGGAGTTACCCCAAGTTCTCATGGGCGGACCCCAAGTACCGGCGCCGCTGGTTATATAGATCGAGAAATCCCCGTCTTTGTGCAAACCATAGTCAAAACCTTTATAAATAAAATGAGTTAAAAAATTAAAGGGAAACAGCTGTCCGTTGTGAGTATGTCCGGATAGCTGCAGCCTTACTCCGTTATTTTTGGCTTCACTAAAATCGATCTTAGGGAACCAGTAAAGGGAGGAATGTTGAAAAGAAGCATCGTCATTTTCCTCAATAATACTCACCGGCGTGTGGTAAAGTAAAATTGAAGGCCGGCCTTTTTTGAAGTTGTTCAACTGTTTGAGCGTTCCTTTTTTTCTAACTTGGCCAAAGTTGTTAAAACCCAATCCGATAATTTGCAGCCCATTGAGTTGAACCGCTTCGTTTTCCAAAAGTTTAATATCGGTTTCTTGCAGGGCTTCAATCGCCTTAGCTTTGCCTAGATAAATTTCGTGATTTCCGGTAACAAAATAGGTTCCCTGTTTTGATTTAAGTTGATTGATTATTTGAGCGTAATCGGAAACCCCAACCGCCATTCCGTCAATAAGATCGCCGGTTATAAAAATAATTTCACCGTTGAGTCCATTTACAATTTCGACAATTTTATCGGCAAATTTCTCCCCTTGGATTTTCCCCAAATGAACATCGGAGATTTGGACAATTTTTTTGCCCCTCCATTCCCGAGGCAGATCCTTTATTTCGACTTCCAATTCTTTAACAATCGGATTTCTGGCCTTCCAAACCCCGTAAAATGAATAAAACAGGGCAACTAAAAAAGCCGAAACTCCAAGTAAGGTTCTGATATCCGTTGAAAACAACTTTGAAATTCCCAACAACATCCAAGCGCCTAATAGAAAAAGAGAAAGATTTATCGCAAATCCGATCCAAAAACTTGAAAATACATAGTAGTAATTTATCAAAAAGAAATCGTTCCAACGTGAAAGAATAGAGGACACAATGAAACTTAATAAAAGGAAAACAAGGATTAACCCCAGTTTTAATTTACTTTCCTGACTCAGCTCGAAAAAATAGACTATCGATAAGTAAATAAACAAATGAAGCCCCAGATAGATCGAAAAAATTATAAAAAGCCAGCTCATAATAATCAGTTTGAATTTAAAAAATGTTTATATTTATTTATTCCCAAACCGCAGTCTTTGCTATTGCTAAAAGCATAACTTATTTGAAAAATTCTATCAAAATTTAATTTTCAACAAATCTGATTTTTAGCAAAAGGATAAAAAAATTATTAAATTTGCCGGATTAATAGATTTTTGTTAATCTAAAAATGTACAAAATTATATTTTATTAAATTTTATAAATAATTATAATAATTCTTAAACAAAAGCATGAAAAAAATCGAGTTTAAAAACGGCAAAAAAATTCCTCAGCTGGGGTTCGGAACCTGGCAATTAACCGGCGAGACTTGTCAAAAGTCGGTTGAAAAAGCCTTGGAAATCGGTTACAGACATATCGATACAGCGGAAATGTACGAAAATCAAAAAGAAATCGCCAAAGCTGTGAAAAATTCCGGCTTAAAAAGGGAGGACTTGTTTATTACCTCCAAAGTCTGGTTTGAAAATCTGGAAAAGAGCAGTTTGATCGATGCTTTGAAAAAAACCTTGGAGGATCTCCAGACCGATTATCTTGATTTATATTTAATTCATTGGCCCAATAGGAAAGCTGATATGAAGGAGTCTTTATTGTTGATGGAAGCGATGAAAGATAAGAATTTTATAAAATCTGTCGGGGTTTCCAATTTTACCGTTAATCATCTTAAAGATGTTATGGTTGAAGATGTAGAGATAGTTAACAATCAAGTCGAATTTCACCCTTCGCTTAATCAAAAGGAACTAAAAGAATTCTGCGACCAAAAAGATATAGTTATTACAGCTTATTCGCCTATCGCTCAAGGGCGGGATTTGGAAATCGAGTTAATAAAAGAATTGGCTCAAAAATATGAAAAAACACCTGGTCAGATAACTTTGGCTTGGCTTTTAAATAAAAACATGGTGGCTATCCCAAGGTCTTCCAATGAGAAGCATATTAAGGAAAATTTTCTAGCCAAGGATATAAAATTGGAGCAAGAGGATATTTATAAAATAGATAATCTGGACATAAAAAAAAGATTAATTGAACCTGGATTCGCTGATTTTGATTATTAATTTGGGTTAAGTTTCAATTAATTTGGATTTGTTTATTAAGCTCTAAATGGTAGACTTAAAATGACAGTTTTGTTATTCTTCTTTTTGAATTTCATTTTTTCAGTTTCAGCCTATTCGCCTTTGGATGAAAATCCGGATCTGGCGCTGGCCCTATACAGATTAAAAGGCTCAAAGAAGAAATCCGTTCCCAAAAGATACTTTTATAAGAGGATGTATTTGTACAAGAAAAGATACGAGCAGACTTTTGGAAAAGATTGGATTAAAAAATTTAAATCAAAATATAGAATCAAGAAGAAAAAAGACAAGAATTATAAGACAGATTTGACTTATTATAGAAAGTATAAAGGCTTTGAAGAGGTGCAGGCGGGAGATGTCGAAGTTAAATTCAAAATGAGATAAAAAAATTTATAAATTGAAAAATTGATCAATGCTTTTAAAATTCCTAATTCTTTTTTAAAAGGCGTTCTAATTTGCTAACCTGAATAAGCTATGAAGCTAAAATTAAAAACAACAATTTTTTTAATCCTTCTGGTTTTCGGAGTTGCTTTGTTTTTTTCAAACCATGATCGATTTTTCAAAAAAATAAACGATCCAAATCAAGCGCCAAAAAATCAAGCCGAGACCAAAATTGACAACAAGCGCGAAGTCCAAATCGAGGAAAAGAAAGAAGAACCGGAAGCTGAAAAAGAGCTCAGGACGATGGCCATAGCAAAACTTCGAGAGAATCAATATCCCGGCGGAGATTTCAAAATCGAGGAGACTCTCCCCAACGGATCCAACTACAAAAGATTGGTGGCCTCCTATCAATCCGAGGGTTTAAAAATTTACGGACTTTTGACCGTTCCTTTGGCTCCCAAGCCCGAAAACGGCTTTCCGGCCGTGGTTTTCCTGCACGGCTACATTCCTCCCGAACGCTATTCAACCATCAACGATTACCCAACCTATCAAGCCGCTTTAGCCAGAGCCGGCTTTGTCACTTTTAAACCCGATCTTCGAGGCCATGCCGACTCGGAAGGGGAGCCGGTAAGCGCCCACTTCAGTGAAAAGTATGTAATCGACACCCTTTACGCGATTGCCTATTTGAAAAATTACGAAGCTGTTGATTCAAAAAGGATCGGCTACTGGGGGCATTCCAACGGTGGAGAAATCGGACTAAGAACAATTTTAGTTAGCGACGACCTAAAAGCCGCCTCTTTCTGGGCCGGGGTTGTAGGCAGTTACAAGGATATGTTTGAAAGGCATATCGATAAAATTCCGTTTTTAAAAGACAGAGAAAATCCCTTAATTCAAAAATACGGCCTGCCGAGTCAAAATAAAAGTTTTTATCAAACAATCGATCCTTATTACCACCTAAAAGACATTTCCATTCCCATCCAGCTTCAGCACGCCACAGGAGATAAGAGCGTGCCAATCGAACTTTCCAATCATCTAAATGAGGAGCTAAAAAAATTAAATAAAGAGGTGGAATATTTCAAATACCAAGGCGACGATCATAATATCGCCCAAAACAGCTCACTGGCCTGGCAGCGGACGATTGAGTTTTTTAAAGAAAATTTATAGCCCGGTTCTTCTGGTGCTTAGAGATAGGTTGAATAATTCCGCATAGTAGAAAGATAAATCTTTTTCATTATTTTTTTTTGAGAAGCTTAACCATTCATCGGCTCGGGTGTATTTTTCATTAAAATGTACCTTATTTTCGTTTTTAGGGGACTTACGTTTTATCGAAGCTTTGCGATTAAAAGGCAGAGAATCCGGGCCATACCTTGAATGACTTTTGGCTATTTCATAGACATCCCGGGGCTCTATATGAAAAGCGTATACCATAGTTTGGGGGTCTAAGCGTTTGATTAAGCTCTTAAACCCTTTTTTGAATCTTAGATTTCTATCATCAAAATTTTCCAGACCAGCTGACGGATAGATCATAATCAAGCCCTCTTGTTCAATGTGTTGGATGCTTTGCTTTAAAAATTCTCTTGCCCCTGGAATTTTCTGTCTGGCAGGGATAAATCTCTCATTATCAAACAAGTTTTTATGTTTATCAAA
>WJJX01000057.1 GCA_014729445.1 Candidatus Moraniibacteriota bacterium
AATGCCCCCCAAATTAAGGCCGACTATATTTTAGAACTGGCTAACGGACCGACAACGCCGAAGGCCGACAGGATTTTAAACAAAAACAAAATAGAAATTATTCCTGATATTTTGGCCAATTCCGGAGGGGTGACCGTAAGCTATTTTGAATGGCTCCAAAATATCCAGAAAAAATACTGGGACGAATCAAAAGTCTTTGAAAAGCTGAAAGCATATATTATCAAATCCTTTAAAGATGTTTGGGAACTCCATAACCGAAAAAATATAGATATGCGGACCGCCGCTTTTGTGATTGCCTTAAAAAAACTGGAAAAAGCCTATAAGGAAAAGAAGGCTTAATAAAAAACCTGGCCGACAAAAACCGGATTTTTAGAATTAGAACTTAAGTCATTAGAATCAAAACCATTATAAATTCTGACTTTATAGCCAAGCTGCTCCATGATCGCCTCCACTTTGTCAATCTCAAAAATCGTCATTTCGTTTTCCTCCACGAAAAAATTTATCTCTTCTCCCATTTTAGTCAAAACTAAATAATTGGATTTTATTTTATTTTTGGCTTTTGATTTCTTATCCCATTGACTGATTCTCGCCATCTGAATATTTTGTTCTTTGTCTTTGTAATAATCCACCAAATTTACATTGGACTTGAGCTCCTCTTTATTTAAAAGGCCCAAGTCAAAAATTAACAGACCCTTGTTGTTAAGCCAGGTATATATTTTAGCCAAATTTTGACTCAATATCTGCTCATCGCTGTTTAAATTAATATTTTTGGAAAGATATAAAATAAGATCAAATCTTTTATCGGTTTTATAATCCGCTAAATCATTATTGAAAATTTCCAGATTGGGATCTCTTTGTTTGGCGATTTTTATTAATTCCTTGTTCTTTTCCAAACCGGAAACCTCAAAACCTATTTTTTTAAGTTTTGCCAAAAGCAAGCCGGAGCCGCAATTTAAAACCAATGTCCTCTTATTTTGAGGATTATATCGATCTACAATTGCTCGAATAAAATCAAGCTCCTGTTTATATTTTTTCTTTAATTCAAGACTATCGTAAAATCTGGCAAAATATTTGGATAACTCGGGATCAAGGCTTTTCATTATTTTAAATATTATTTAAGATGATTACAATATAAATCATATTTTATAATTTAAAACTTTTTATTGTTTTATGCAAAATTTTACTTGTAAATATTGTGGGAAAAAGGTCGATTCCCATCCTTCAGCCGGGATTAAAAACAGAAACCACTGTCCTTTTTGTCTTTATTCTGTTCATCTGGATAAAGAAAAAGCCGGCGACCGGCTCTCCCGATGCCAATCTTTAATGCGGCCGACTGGCCTGACTTTTAAAAAAATCAAACCTGATAAGTATCGCCGAAATAAAAAAGGAGAATTAATGATTATCCATAAATGTCAAAAATGTGATAAGCTTTCAATTAATCGATTGGCTTGGGATGATAATAACAAGAAAATTTTTGATCTTTTTGAAAAATCCCTGCAATTAAATGTTAGAGAGAGCGAACTGATTTCAAAACAAGGCATCGAAATTATTGAAAAAGCTGATGAAGATGAGATATTAAGCCAGATCGGCGAAATTTAAAAATCTGGCTTTATTTATGCTTTTATGCTATATTTTTTTTGGATTGTTTTTTCTGCAGGCTGTCCGGCAAGAGCCTTTGGAAATTTGAATTTCAGGGGTCCATAGCTCAGTGGTAGAGCACTCGGCTCATAACCGATAGGTCGCAGGTTCGATCCCTGCTGGACCCACATTAAAATCAGTTAAAAGAAAAACCCAAACCAGGTTATTTTAAAAGTATGACTTCCACCAGAAAAAAAATACTCTTTTTTTTTATAATTTGTTTTTGTCTACTGATCACAAGTCTTTATTATTCCGTCTGGAAATCCGGCGATTCTTCAAATCAAAATCAATCAGAGACACCCAAAACAAACTATAAAAAAAATATTCGAATCGCCTTAGACAAAATAGATGAAGCCAATGGAGCCATAATCTACAAAGACTACGACAAGGCTTTGGAATTGCTGGACCAAGCCCATGAAAACATTCAAAAAATCGGGCCTCAAAATGAATTATTTAAGGAGGCTCAAGAAATAGAAAATTCGATTCAGCAAAAACAGCTTGAGATCAAAACCATTAAACAAGGGGAAGAGGCGCAAAAGCCAGCAGAAGGCGACTCAATGAACAATAACAAAAACCGCCGTTAAGGGCGGTTTTTTATTTAAATGTGCTATATGCAATTTAAGATAAGAAAATCCAAAATTTCGACTTTTATTTCAATTCGACTGTGGCACCCGCTTCTTCAAGTTTTTTCTTCATCTCTTCAGCCTCTTCTTTTTTAACATTTTCCTTAATAACCTTCGGCGCTCCGTCAACCAAATCTTTAGCTTCTTTCAAGCCGAGGCCGGTGACCTCTTTGACAAGCTTAATGACGCTGATTTTGGAATCTCCGAAACTAACTAATTCAACATTGAATTCGCTTTTTTCCGGGGCCTCGCCTGCGCTTTCCCCTCCGGCTTGAGCCGGCATCGCGACCGCGGCCGGCGCGGCGGCCGAAACCTGAAACTTGTCCTCAAGAATTTTAACTAATTCAGAAAGGTCTAAAACACTCATTTTTTCAATTTCCTCCACAATCGATTTGAACTTCTTGGGAACTTCAACTTCTTGTTTTTCCTCTTTTTTAGAAGTCTCAACTTCTTTTTTTTCTTCTGCCATAATTTATAAATTAAGATTAAACTATTATTTAAAACCAATTAACTTTTACTCTTCGCGATCTGATCCAAGACACTCACAAACTGTCGGGGAACTCCGGCCAAGGTATTTACCAATCCCGCCACCGGTGCATTCAAAGTTCCAACCACCATCGACAATAATTCTTCTTTTGAAGGAACTTCAGCCAACTTTTCCACTTCTTTTTTATCCAAGTACTTTTTTTCCAAAATCCCG
>WJJX01000058.1 GCA_014729445.1 Candidatus Moraniibacteriota bacterium
ATTGTCTTCTTCGAACCTCCTCTTCTTTTTTAATCTCGCTTAAAGCTCTAACCGCTTTATCTTTCGCTTTTAAAATCGTATCCTTTGCTTGTTCTTTTGCGTCTTCCAAAATTTTTTTGCTTTTCCTTTAGCATCCTGATTCTTTTTTTGTAATATGTAATTACTCAAAAAATAACCGCCGCCGACACCGACCACCAAAGAAATAATAGAAACTACAATCTCCATTTTTAACTATTAATATTTATCTAAAGTATTATTTTGATTTAATAGCCTGGATGCGTATTCTGTTAATAAAATAAAGTGCGCTATTTTAATTTTTAATTTGCAAACAAATATTATAATAAAGAAACAAAAATATCGTTAACTAAAATTTAATTTCACTTTATTTTAATTCATCAAAAATTTCAAATTCATCCATTGAGCGGGTAACGGGAGTCGAACCCGTGTCTTCTCCTTGGAAGGGAGAAATAATAGCCATTATACGATACCCGCAAAAAATTATTAATTAAAATATTTAATATTTATCCAAACTAACTCTAATATTAATCACCATTTCATAATTGTCAAATGTCCTCGGCAACTCCTTTACTTACCGATTTAAAATAATATAAACCGATTAAAAAAATCGAACTTAAAATTAAAACAAAAATTATTGTCGAAGAAATATCGGCTTTTTGATCGAAAACAAGGACTCTTTTAACATTATCGATCAATCTGGCGATCGGATTTAATAAAATAATCTTTTGAAATTTTGCCGGCATTAAACTAAGCGGATAAATAATCGGCGAAGCATAAAAAAGTCCCTGTAAAATAACCTCCCAAATTTGCAATAAATCTCTAAATTTAAGATACAACGGCGATAAAATAAAAGCAATCGTTAAAATCAATAAATAAATAATCAAAAAGAAAATCAAAGCGCTAATAATATCAAAAAATCCGGGATAAACTTTATAATACAGAAAAAATCCCACTAAAATAAATAAATTCATTGAAAAAATCATCAACGAATTCAAAGTTGAAGCCACAACCACAATCCATCTTGGAAAATAAACTTTGGTAATAATGTTGGATTTTTGCAACAAGGAACTCAAACCCGCGGTTGTTCCTTCGGCAAAAAAACTCCAAATAATAACACCGGTAATAAGCTGCAACGGATAATGCTCTATCCCCGCCCCTCTGCCGATCACCTGAGAAAAAACAAAATTTAAAATTAAAAATATCATCAAAGGTTTCAAAATAGCCCAAAAATAACCTAAAACGGAACTATGATATCTCAATTTAAAATCCGTTTTCGCCAACATCCACATTATTTGCAAATAATCCGTTCTCTTATCTTTAACTATGTATTTACCTTTTGCCATATTTATATTATGCTAAAAATAACAAAATAAATTTGTTTAATTAAAAATACATTTTAAAACAATTTAAAAACGCATATTAAAAATTATTATACAGAATTTTTTAATAAAATAAAATCCCAAACACTTTTTTCGATTAATCAATCATAGCCATGAGCATCAATCAAGTCATTGCCCAAGCCCAAGAAAAAAATGCTAACACTAATGAAAAAATCATCATTAAGGCTTACAAATTTGCTAAAAAAGCTCATGAAGGTCAAAAAAGAGCCTCCGGCGAACCCTACATTAACCATCCACTCGAAACCGCAAAAACTCTGGCGTCAATCGGAATGGATACGACCACTATAAGCGCCGCCATTCTCCACGACGTACCCGAAGACACCGAACACACACTTACTGAACTTGAAAAAGAATTTGGCAAAGAAATAGCATTTTTAGTCCAAGGAATAACCAAACTTGGTAAAATTAAACTTCGCGGCAACAAAAAAGAATATTACCTTGAAAATCTAAGAAAAATGTTTTTAGCAATGGCCGCCGACATTCGAACAGTTGTAATTAAACTTGCCGATCGTTATCATAACATGAAAACACTCGATTCTCTTCCCAAGGAAAAACAATATCGCATCGCCAAAGAAACAATGGAAGTTTATGCTCCGATAGCCAACCGACTTGGTATGGGAGAATTAAAAGGCGCGCTTGAAGATTTGGCCTTCAAATATGTTTATCCTCAAAAATATCAAAAAATTACCAAAATTACCAAAGAAAAATACCAACAAAGAAAAGAATTAGTTAATAAAATCATCGAAAAAATTAAAGTCATCCTAAAAAAAGAAAAAATTAAAATAATCGATATCCATGGAAGAACCAAACATCTTTACCGCCTTTACTTAAAACTCAAAAAACACAATATGAATATCGACGAAATCTACGACTTGGTCGCAATTCGAATCATAGTTCCCAAAATCAGAAACTGCTATGAAACTTTAGGCATCATTCATAAACACTATAAACCGCTAATCAACCGCATTAAAGACTACATTTCCTTACCCAAACCCAACGGTTATAAATCTCTTCACACTACAATTTTTGGTCCTCAACAGGGAAAACTGCTTGAAGTTCAAATCAGAACTCCCAAAATGCACGAAGAAGCCGAATTCGGAATCGCCGCTCATTGGCTTTATTCCGGCAAAAAAAGTTTAATTAACACCATTTTAAAAAGAAACATAACAAACAATAAAGAAAGAATTTCTCAAATTCGAAAGGAGCTAATTTGGGTTAAACAATTAAGAAACTGGCAAAAAGAATCAATCGAAGACACTGAAGAATTTTTCAAAAGTCTAAAAATCGACTTTTTCAACGATCGAATTTTCGCTTTCACTCCAGCCGGCGATGTAATCGACCTTCCCGAAGGGGCAACACCCATCGACTTTGCTTACGCCATTCACACCGAAGTCGGTAATTCCACTATCGGAGCCAAGGTCGAAGGTCAACCCGTACCACTAAACTACAACATCCAAAACGGCGAAGTAATCGAAATAGTAACCCAAAAAGGCAAAACCAAACCGGACGAAAAATGGCTTGATTTTACTAAAACCAGTATGGCTAAAGTAAAAATTAAAGATGCTCTAAAAAAACAAAAGAAAATAAAAATCTGACTATTCTTCCTGCGTTTCCAACATTTGAATTAATCTGTCCAAATCGTCTTCATTAAAGTATTCCAAAACGATACTGCCTCCTCCTTGAGTTTTTGGTTTAATTTTTACCTTCAAACCAAGGCTATCCGCCAATTTTCGCTCTCGTTGAAGCAGCAAAGGTGATAATTGAATTGTTTCCTTTGGTTTACCGAAATTTTCATCCTCTCCATGCTTAATAATATTTTCCAAATTCCTAACCGTTAAATTATGCGCTTTAACTCTTTCAAAAAGTTCGATTTGAAAATCCGCATCTCGAACTGTCAAAATCACCTTAGCGTGACCTTCGCTGATTTCGCCTTTTGCCAATCCGTCTTGAATTTCCTTTGGTAAATTCAAAAATCGAAGAAAATTTGCCACCGAAGAACGAGCTTTACCAACTCTATTTGCCACTTCTTCTTGAGTCAAACCAAAATCCTTAATTAAGGTTTTATAAGCAGTCGCCTCTTCCATCGGATTTAAATCCTCTCTTTGAATATTTTCAATCAAAGCCAATTCCAATTGTGTTCCTTTATCCACCTCTTTAATAATCGCCGGAATTTTTTCAATTCCTGACAATTTTGCGGCCCTAAATCGCCTTTCTCCGGCAATTATCTCATAACTGCCGTCTTTTTTTTGCTTAACCGTAATCGGATTTAATAAACCGTATTGATTTATAGATTTTGCCAATGCCTCCAATTTTTCCAAATCAAAATCTTTTCTTGGTTGATTTTTATTGACAACTATTTTTTTCAAAGGAATTTCCTTAACTTTTCCATTTTTTGCTCCCTCTTCATCGACTTCTTTTGAATTATTC
>WJJX01000059.1 GCA_014729445.1 Candidatus Moraniibacteriota bacterium
CCAATCAGGATGATAAGATTTTAAATTTATTGGAAGATACGGATTCCCTAAAAGATAAGCAGGATTTAAATGAACAATATTATAGCGATTTAGTAAAGCAGGTGGCGGATGTTGACGATAAATATGATGATTTGGATGAAAAGGTGGAAAATTATGAGGAAAGGATGGACAGTCTTAAAGAAATAGATGAAGAATTAAAAGGTTCCTTTGTGATTGAAAAGGGAGAAAAATCCTTTAAAATAGAAACAAAAGAAGTTAAAAAAGATTCGATGATTTTCTTAAGTCCGATTGGGGGCACCCCGGTTAGTTGGACGGTTTCTGATATCAAGGAAGAAGATTACTTTAAAGTGCTTTTGGGTGAAGAAATAGACGAAGATATCAAATTCAATTGGTGGATTTTAAATAATTAATTAAAATTTTGAATTAATAAATTTTTTCTTATGTCAACGTCAGTTAAAAAAAACAATCCAAAAATAAAAAAAGTAAGCCAAAACGAATTGCCTTTAAAAATATTGGATAAAATTATTTATTACTCAATTATTCTTAGTGTGATAATAATTCCTTTTGTCTATATTCCCAGTGTGCCAAGTCCGTTTGATTTAAACAAACAATTATTTTTGATTATTTTTACAAGCATTGGTTTTTTGGCTTGGTTCGGCAAGATGTCTGTTGGCAATCAAGTGAAATTTAAAAAGGAATTTATTTTGATTCCCTTATTGACTTTTTTAATTATTTATGGATTTAGTGCTTGGTTTTCTTATTATAGGGAAGTCAGTATTTGGGGAGATTTTGGAGGGCAGCATTTTTCTTTAATTACTTTACTCACTTTGGTGGTTTTTTTCATTTTAACATTTAATAACATTAATAATGAAGATCGACTGTTAAATATTGTTTGGGTCATAGTGATTAGCGGTTTTTTTGTCTGTTTATTTGGGATTCTACAATATTTTGAGATTTATTTACTGCCTTTTGAAAGTTTAAAGGATCCTTTTTTTAATTCAATTGGATCCTTTTATATGTTGGGAGTATATAGTGGAGTTTTGTTTTTGCTTTGTATCAGTCTTTTAACTCAAGATAAAATTTATGTATCAATGAGGCTGATATTGTTAACACTTGCCTTGTTTTTCTTTTTTATAATCGCGGTAGTTAATTTAAAGGTAGTTTACGTGGCTTTAATTTTTTGTTTGTCGCTTTTTTTTGGCGCTCAGACAATTAAAAACGAAAAAAATTCGAATAGTGTTATTCAGTTTATTTTAATGTTGTTCTTGGTATTCTGCGTTTTGTTTATTATAAGGAATCAGCCTTTGATTTCCAGGAATTCATTGGTTGAAATTTCCTTGAACCATTCAACTTCCTTTTCGATTGCTTTACAATCTTTTTTAAAGGAACCTTTGTTAGGGGTTGGTCCCGGCAATTATTCGGATATTTTCAGATTGTTTCGGCCGGATGATCTGGGGAGTTTTTGGTCTAATGATTTTCCCAAGGCTTCCAGTTATTTTTTAACTTTGATTAGCACTACGGGAATTTTGGGGATGCTGTCTTTTCTTTTTTTAACGGGCTATGGAGTATATTATTTGTTTAGAAATATTGCTTTGATTAATAAGAATCAAAAAGTTTTGGATAATTCTTTTTTGTTTTTAGCTTTTGGCGGGATGTGGTTGTTTTTGACAGTCGTTCTGTTTGGTTATTCCTTAAATATGACCTTAATTTTTTTATGGTGGTTAAGTTTGGCTTTGTTTACTGCCCTTTCCTCGATTTTAATAAGTGATAAAAGAAAAAATGTAATTAACGCCAAAACCAATCCAAGAACTTCGCTGGTTTTTTCTTTTGTTTTTGTTCTGGTGATTATCGGTTTTATTTCTTTAAATTATACTTTTGTTCAAAAATATGTCGCCGCTTATTATTACAATAAAGCTCTTGTTGTAAATGCCAGGGGTGAATCTTTGGAAAAAGCGGGTGAATATATGAATAAAGCCATAGCAATGAATCCTAAAAAGGATATTTATTATAGTGATATGTCGAATATCCTGTTTGCTTTAGCCAATAAGCGGGCGATGGAGAAGAAAGAAGATTTAAATACTGAGGATTCGACCTATATAAGCCAGATGGTAAAGGGGTCGCTAAATTATTCAGAAGCTGCGATAGATTTGAATTCAAATAATTCTAAGAATTATCAAAATCAAGCTCGCATTTATGAGGGGATAATCGGAATTTTGGAAGGAGCAGCCGAGGATGCGGTTGAACTTTATGAAAAGGCGATTGAAATTGATCCTAGAAATCCTTTGTTATATCACAAGATTGCAAATATTAATGTGATTAATTTTGATGTTTTAATGGTTAAGCATTTAAATCAATTAAAACAACAACAAAGCGGCGAGCCGGGATCTCAGGTAGACATTCCCGATGAGATTAAGAAATATTTGTATTTAGCTAAAGAGAATGTTAATAAAGCGCTTGCAATCAAAGAGGATTTTATGGATTCAAACTTATTGTTGGTTGAAATCTATGAGCGGGAGGGAGACCTTTCAATGGCGATTGAACAAGCCAAAAAGAATAAGGAATATTCGAATCATCATCCAAGAGTGATTTTCAAGCTGGGCTTGCTGTATTATAAGATGAATAGATTAGATGAAGCTAAGGGTGAATTTTCATATGCAGTTTCAATTGATCCCGATTATTCAAATGCAAGATATTTTTTGGGTTTGATTTTGGATAAACAAGCAAATCATGAAGAGGCGATTGAACAATTTGAGGTTATAAAAAAATTAAATCCAGAAAATGAAGAGGTTGCCAAGATACTAGATAATTTACAAAATGGGAGGGAGGCTCTTTTTGGTATTGAGGAAGCCTCCAAATTTTATGAACAAGGAGAGCAGATTAATGCTCTTGAAGATGAAAGCGGCGATGATGTGAATCTTGATTTACAAAGTGATCAACTTCCCAAAGAGGCGATTCAGGAAGATATTATTTTGGATGATTCCGGTAATGAGGTCACGGAGGATGAAGATTAAAATAGTTTGCAAAATAAGACGGTCTATGTTACTATTGGTTGACATTTGAAAATTTTAAAGGCTTTGTTTTCATAGCTTTTGTTAAAATTTGATTTTTAATTAAATATGGGACACGATATCCATGTATCATTAAAAGGAGGAGAATTGTTTGAGATATTTGGTATACCTGTAACCAATACAATGATTACTACTTGGATCGTGATGGGATTGATATTATTCGTGTCTTATCTTTTGACCAGGAAAGTTAAATTGAGTCCTTCAAGAGGTCAGGTGGCGGTTGAGTTCGTAGTGGGGGGATTATACGATTATTTCTATAACATCTTTCAGGACAAAAAGAAAACTCAGCGTTTTTTTTCTTTATTTGCCTCTTTTTTTATTTTTATAATAATCGCTAACTGGATGGGTACGTTTATTGAATCTATTCCCGGGATTCATCATTTTGGTATAACAAAAGAGAGTCCTTCCGGAGAGGAATTTATTCCTTTTCTTCGAAGTCCTAATTCGGACGTGGCAAGTACGGTCAGCTGGTCTTTAATTTCGGTTTTGTTGGCTCAGGTTGTGGGAATTTCTTATTTGGGCGTCAAAAAATATCTGCATAAATTTTTTAATTTTAAAAATCCGATTTATTTTTTTATTGGTATAATAGAATTAATCAGTGAATTTTCCAAAATTGTTTCCTTGAGTTTCAGACTTTTTGGTAATATCCTGGCCGGCGAGATTTTGTTATTGGCTATCGGGAGTGTGGCTCCGCTTTTGGCGCCTTTACCTTTTTACGGTTTGGAGATCTTTGTCGGGTTTATTCAGGCTTTGGTATTTACGACTTTGTCGGTTATTTATATGAAATTGGCCAGTGAGGTTCATTAATTTTTTTGGATTTATTTTTAATTAATTATTAAATATTTATTAAAATGGCAAACGTAGAAAATCCAGTTGAAGCAGCTTCTCAATTAAAAGATTTGGCGGCGGCAATAACCATGGCGGTTGGTGGCATTGCACCAGCTATAGCGATTGGTATAATTGCCGGTAAAGCTATGAAGGCGATTGGGAGAAATCCCGAAGCTGCTCCTAAAATTCAGACGGCTATGATTATTGCCGCCGGTCTTGCTGAAGCGATCGCTATTTACGCTTTGATTGTAGTGATCTTGATCAAGTTTGTTTAAGTTTAGATTGCAGGCTGTTTTATTTTATCAAATTAGACAGCCTGAATTTAAATTTAAATTGGGATAAAAAATTTAATTTATTAAAAATGAAATTATTTGAAATTTTTGGTATAGATGGAAGAATATTATTGATGAATATCGTTACTTTTACTATTTTTATTTTATTGATTAGAAAATATCTGTACAAACCCGTGCTTTTGATAATCGAGAAGAGAAAGAATAAAATCGAAAAGAGTCTCCAAGAAGCAAAGGAGATAAATGAAAGAATAGAAAAGCTGGATAATGAAATGGAGGATAAATTGAAAAAGTCAAAGAAACAGGCTTTACAGATTATCGAGGAGGCGAAAAAAGAGGCTAATATGGAAAGAGAGCTAATTAAAAAAAAGGCCGGGGAGGAAATTTCAAAAATGAAAACAAGCGTAAAAGAGGAATTAGAGAAGGAAAAGCAAAAGATTGTCCAAGCCTCGAAAAAGGAAATAGCTGATTTGATTATCCTTTTAACCGAGAAGATGTTAAGAAAAAAACTGACACTTGAGGAACAGGAAAAGTTAAATAAGGATTTATTAAACGAGATTGAAAAATAATTTTAAATTTTTAAAATGGCGGTATTAGCCAAAGATTATGCAATAGCTTTATGTGAACAGCTGGAGAAGCAGGAGGGGGATTTTTTGGATTTAGGTAAAAATTTTATTAATCTGTTAAAAAAACACGAGAGGCTTGAGGAGCTGCCTGTAATAGTTGAATACGTGAAAGATTATTATAAAAATAACAAGGCTTATGTTATTGAGGTTTTTGTTGAATATGCCGAGGTGGATCCGGTTTTAAAAATCGAAAAAAGATTGAAGGATGTTGCCCAGGATAAAAAGATTAAAGCAAGATCCCAAAAAAATGAAGATTTAATTGGCGGTTGCAGGGTGGTGGTGGATAATGTTATGTATGATGCCAGTTTAAAGGGTGATTTATCCAAATTAAGGAAAAAATTAAGTTAGTTTTAAATTTTAAGATAAGTAAATATGGCTTCTTCTAAAAGAGAACAAATAATCGATTTTTTAAAGAAAGAAATATCCAGCTTTGAACCTTCGATTCAAAAAAGGCAGGTGGGAAAAGTGATCGAAGTCGGGGACGGCGTCGCAACTATCAGTGGACTTGCTGATACTATGAGTCAGGAATTGTTAGATTTTGGCAACGATGTTTATGGAGTTGCCTTAAATTTAAACGAGGACAGTGTCGGAACAGTCATTCTTGGAGATTATACTAAAATCAAAGAAGGCGATTTGGTTAAGACCACAGGAAGGGTTTTGTCGATTCCGGTATCAGACCAGATGATAGGAAGAGTTATTAATCCTCTTGGTTTCTCTCTGGACGGAAAGGAAGATATTAAAAGTGAAGTTTATTATCCGATTGAAAAAGTGGCTCCCGGCGTTATGGAAAGAGAAAGTGTAAATCAACCTCTACAAACCGGTATAAAAGTGATTGATCTGATTACTCCGATCGGGAGAGGGCAGAGAGAGTTGATTATCGGAGACCGGCAAACCGGAAAAACGACGATTGCCGTTGATACAATTTTGAATCAGAAAGGACAGGATTGTTTTTGTATTTATGTGGCTATCGGACAAAAGAAATCCAAGATTGCTAAAATCGTGGCGGAATTGGAATCCAGGGGGGCTATGGATTATACTACCGTGGTTTTAGCGGGAGCTTCCGATCCCGCTTCATTGTCTTTTATCGCTCCTTATAGCGGTTGTGCGATCGGCGAATATTTTATGGATCAGGGGCGTGATGTTTTGATTATTTATGATGATCTAAGCAAACATGCCTGGAGCTATCGGCAGATCTCTTTATTGCTTAGGAGACCGCCGGGAAGAGAGGCTTATCCGGGAGATATTTTTTATCTTCATTCCAGACTGCTTGAAAGAGCCGCTAAATTAAACAAGCAAAACGGAGGCGGTTCTATTACGGCTTTACCGATTATTGAAACCCAGGCCGGTGACGTTTCAGCTTATATTCCTACCAATGTTATTTCCATCACCGACGGGCAGATTTATTTGGAGGCGGATCTGTTTTATCAAGGGATTAAACCGGCCGTAAATGCAGGTTTATCCGTTTCCCGGGTTGGATCAGCGGCTCAAACAAAAGCCATAAAATCGGTAGCCGGCAAATTAAGATTGGATTTGGCTCAATATCGTGAGATGGCCGCTTTTGCTGAATTTTCTTCGGACTTGGACGAAAAAACAAAAAAGCAGATTGAAAGGGGAAAGAGATTAACCGAAATAATTAAACAAGAACAGTATAATCCAATGAGTATGGTTAATCAGGTTTTATCGGTTTTGGCGGTTAATGAAGGTTATTTTGATAAAATTAAAGTGGAAAAGGTTAAGCACTATGAACAAAAGTGGCTGGAATTTGCCTCCAGCGATTTAAGAAAAGAAATTAAGCAAATCGAAAAAACAGGCAAACTTGAAGATGAAGTTAAAGAAAAGGTTTTAAAATCCATGAATGATTTCTTTAAAAATCAAGTCGAGGAGGAGGATAGAATAATAGAGGACAAAGAAAAAGAGAAAATGTTTGAGAAAAAACTTGACAAGTAATTTTATTATTAATCGTTTTTCAAAATGGCTAAAGCCAAAAGTTTAAAAGCCAGATTCAAATCTATTCAAAATACCAGGAAGATTACCAAAGCGATGGAAATGGTTGCGGCTTCCAAAATGAAAAGAGTGATTGACCGGGCTTTAAAGACAAGGGAATATACACAGACTGCCTGGGAGATTTTAACCAAAACAACCAGTTCGATCGATATTCAAAATCCGCTTTTGGATATTAGAAAAGTCGAGCGGATTTGTATTGTTATGATTACCTCTAATAAAGGTCTTTGTGGAGGATTGAATTCTCAGTTGGTCAAAAAGGTGTTTGAGAATGTTGAAAGTCCTTATAACATGATGATCAACCGCACTCGGGGGATCAAGATTCTGCCCGATTCGAATAAAAGCGATTTGGATGTTGATTTTATTTCTATTGGCAAGAAAGGGCGGGATGAAATCGTAAAAGCCAAAAAAAATTTAGTAGCTTCGTTCACTGATTTAAATGATCAGTCCGGGATTTTGGATTTAAAACCGGTCGCTAAGATGATTATTGACGGGTATGAAGCCAAAAAATATGATAAAGTGATCGTCGCCTATACAGATTTCATTTCAACCGTTGTCAGCAAACCCAGATTAAGACAGGTTTTACCCATATCGACTAAGGATTTGGAAAGACAATTGGAGGAATTGGGCAAGGGTATCGCCTATGAAAGCGAAATGGATGAAGTTAAAGAAGATGTTTATAACAGATATTATACTTTTGAACCCGATGCTGAGAAAATATTGGAGAAGATTTTGCCACAGGTGGTGGAAAGTCAGATTTATCAAGCCTTTCTTGAATCTCAGGCTTCGGAATTTTCGGCCAGAATGATTACTATGAAAAACGCCAGTGATACGGCAAAAGAGATGTTGGAATCTCTTAACTTTCAATATAATCAGGCGAGGCAGGCCGCAATCACCGCCGAATTAGCCGAAATCAGTGCCGGAATGGCGGTTTTATAAGGCCAGCTTTAACTTATTTTGAAAGTATGTAGCATGATAGAGGGAATAATTTAGATAAATAATATTAATTTCATAAATTATGACAGGAAAAATAATACAAGTTATCGGACCGGTAGTGGATGTCGAATTTGAAGATAACTTACCGGATGTTTTGAATGCTTTGTCGGTAAAAACGGATAAAAAATTAATCTTGGAAGTTCAACAACATTTGGGCGCCAAAAGGGTCAGGACTATCGCTATGGGTTCCACCGACGGTTTAAAAAGGGGGATGGAGGTTTCGGATAATAAAACTCCGATTTCTGTTCCGGTTGGAGAGAATGTTCTGGGCAGGATGTTCGATATTTTGGGCGATCCTATCGATCAGAAGGGCGAGGTTAAAAAAGACAAATTGAGTCCTATTCACAGAGAAGCTCCAAAATTTGAAGAACAGTCAAACAAGGTGGAAATTTTTGAAACAGGAATCAAAGTGATTGATTTGATTTGTCCTTTTATGAAAGGCGGAAAGGTGGGTTTATTCGGCGGCGCCGGAGTCGGAAAGACTGTTATTATTCAGGAATTAATTCACAATATTGCTTCCGAGCATGGTGGTTTTTCGGTTTTTGCCGGGGTTGGAGAAAGAACAAGAGAAGGCAATGATTTATATAACGAGATGAAGGAATCAGGGGTTTTGGATAAGACCACCCTGGTTTTTGGACAAATGAACGAACCACCCGGAGCCAGAGCCAGAGTCGGTCTAACCGGTTTGACAATGGCCGAGCATTTTAGAGATGAAGGAGGGAAAGATGTGTTGTTTTTTATTGATAATATTTTTAGGTTCACTCAGGCCGGTTCCGAAATGTCGGCTTTGCTTGGAAGAATCCCTTCGGCGGTGGGATATCAACCCACATTAGCCGAAGAAATGGGGCAGCTGCAGGAAAGGATTACTTCTACCAAAAAAGGTTCGATTACTTC
>WJJX01000060.1 GCA_014729445.1 Candidatus Moraniibacteriota bacterium
ATATCTTCCCATACCGCTTTTGCCCACGCCGCCAAAAGGCAAATAAGGGGAGGCGATATGAAGGAGCACTTCGTTGACTGAAACGCTGCCCGAGGAGGTGTTTTTAGTTATTGTTATTTGATTTTTTTTGTTTTTAGAAAAGATATAAAGAGTTAAAGGTTTGGGCTTTTTATTGACATATTCGATCGCTTCGTCAATTGAATTTATTTCTATTATGGGTAAAAGCGGTCCGAATATCTCCTGTTTTTGAATTTCGGATCCCGGATTTAAATTAACAAGTAGCGTGGGCGAGATATAAAGGGAATTTTTATCTGTTTTTCCTCCGTAAATTACGTTCTCTCTATGTAAATTCAGAAGTTTATTTAGACGTTCAAAGTGCTCGATATTAATTATTTTTGAGAAATCGGGGCTGTTTCTCGGGTCTTTGGAAAAAAATTTTTCAATGGCGGTTTTTAGGTTTTCGATTAATTCCGGCTTGATTTCTCGATGGACCAGCAGATAATCAGGAGCAATACAGGTTTGGCCCGAATTTAAAAATTTGCCCCATACAATTTTTTGAGCGGTTTTTTTAATATCGGTTTCTTTGTCTACAATACAAGGGCTTTTGCCTCCCAATTCCAAAATTAGAGGTGTTAGGTTATTGGCTGCGTTTCGCATTACCGTTTTTCCGACCCTGGAGCTGCCGCTAAAAAAGATCAGATCGACTTTTTGTTCCAGTAAATGGTTAGCGGTTTGATGATTGCCCTCAATGACTTTTAGATAGTTTTCGTTAAAACTTTGGTTTAGCATTTTTGCCAGTAAGCGGGAGGTTTCGCCGGATTTTTCTGAAACTTTAAGAGCTGAACAGTTACCCGCGGCTATCGAAGAAATAAGAGGGTTGAGACTTAAATTAACCGGGTAATTCCAAGTGGCAAAAATCGAGCAGATGCCTAATGGTTCGTATTTGATATAGGATTTGGCGAAAGGCAAAAAAATGGGGTTTTTGACTTTTTGGGGTTTGATCCATTTTTTTAAATTTTTGATGTAGAAATTCAGTTCGGTTAAAACCGGGCCGATTTCGCTTAAATAGCTTTCGGTTTTTGATTTCTTCAGGTCGCTGTTTAAAGCCTTATAAATTTCTTTTTCATGATTTATAACTAGTTCTTTGATTTTTTTTAGATTATTCAATCTAAAAGTATATTCTTTGGTTTTGCCGGTTTTAAAAAATGATTTTTGTTTGAGAATAATTTCTTTTATCTTCTCTGCTTGTAACATTTTTATTTTTAATGGGATTTTTGATAACTTATATTAAGTTTTTTCTTGAAACCGTTTATTTAATGAAATTTTTAGGCTTAACCTTTAGTATGAGTTTTTCTAGATTATCCCCGCGGCGCGGGGATGTTTTATTAAAAAAATCAATGTGACTTCTTGATCATAAGATAATATCAGATTTCTTTTTAAAAATAAAGCATTAAGATTTGATTTTTTTCTTCCGCCTTTCTTTATTTTTTGAATTTAATCATAAATGTTGTCTAGGTTTGATTTGTCGAGAATTTTTCTTTCTTCCTCGGTAACTGGTTTGCCTCTTTTGCTTTTCAATTTTTTTTCAATATTTTGGTTTAAAATTTTCAATAATTCAAAAGGATGGCTTTTGATGTAATTGCCTTCGAATCTTTTGTGGATTTTGATCGATTCATCTTTTTTAAGTTTCGGCTCTAGATCTCCCAGCATATAATCGGGTGAAAACAAATAGACAAGATCAAAATGGGTGTTTTTTTTGATTCGGTTCATCTCTTTTAGGATTTTAAAAATCAGTTCTTTTTTCATTAATCGATCCTTGTCTTTTTGGGTGGCGCCGGATTTGAAGGTTTGTCCTTTTGGTGCATTGCCTTTGCCCGAAGTTTCAAAATAGCCTTCTTTATCAGAATAGGTTGGTTTTTCGATTTGAAGTTCTCTAATTTTTTTAAGCTTTCCCTGATTTGCTACGAAGAATAGAGCTTCTTTTTTGCTGGTGACAATAAAAAGTGCCGTTTTTAAGTTGAATTGAGGTAGTTTTTTTGAAATTTGCATAATTTTTTTTAATTTTTAAATTGGCTAACATCGATTACTCAGTCTCTCTAAAAATTGGAATTTTTTGATTACGAACCCCTGCGGGCTCCTGTTAAAAAATTAGATATGATTTCGACTTTATTTAAAATTACCTTGTTTTTTGAAAAATGTAAAAAATTTTTGATTTTGAACAGTCAGTTCGATTTTGCCTTGGTTGATTTTAGCTGTATAATCAGAGATGAAATTAAAAAATAACGGTTCTGTTATATGTTTATTCATTTATTGGCGGGCGGTTTGGTTTTTTGGTTGTTCGGCATGATTTTGCAGGTTGAGGTCGCAAGAGCTCATTTGATTTTGGGAGGCGTTTTGGGACTTTTTCCTGATTTAATAAGTTTTATTTTATCGCCGTTGCTTTTTTCCAAATGGGCGCATCGTCATCGGGACAATTTAACGCACTCTATTTTTTTGCCGGCGATATTTTTGATAATGGCTTTTTTATTTGAGACAAAAATTTTAATTTTGGCAGGTTTGGCAATGTTAACTCATCCTTTTTTGGACCTTTTTGGAATCGGTTGGGGGGTGAAATTATTTTATCCTTTAACTCAAAAAACTTATAAATTATTTTATAAGGGGAAATTTTTAAGGGTTTGGGATCCAAAAGAAGTGGATCAGAAGGTTTTAAAGGCTGGCGATAATCAGTGGATCAAGAACATATATTTCAAGTGGAATTTTTGGGGTTTGATTGAATGGGGTTCCCTAGCAGTTTTTATCCTTTTGTTGATTTTTAAAAACTTTTTTTCTTAAAGATAAATATCCAAATTTAGTTAAGGTTGTTTCAACCCATTTATATTTTTCTTTTTGTGAGATCGGTCAATAACCCAATTTTCCAAACCACTTAATTTATGAGATATTAAGAAAAAAGTTTAAACAATCTCGGATTCTATCGAAAATAATTATTTTTTAAATTTATGATACAAAAATTATTATTAACC
>WJJX01000061.1 GCA_014729445.1 Candidatus Moraniibacteriota bacterium
ATCTGGAGGATCTGTTCTTTACATTTACTGCATATATAATAAATTTTCATTTCCCCCTCCTTTCTGTTTTTTGGGAAATAAAGTTTTTATTTCTGAGGTGGCGGTGGTAGGCGATGGCGAAGCGGTGGGCTTCGGCGGACGCTTCTTTGAGAAGGTTTCGGTCGATGTTTGTGTTTTGGTGGGATTTGAAGATTCGAAAGCCTTTGCGGTCGGGGCCCTTGGCTGCGGAAATTACCGGGATTTTCAAGTTAAGCGAGCGGAGAACTTCGATTGCCGCTCTGATTTGGCCGATTCCGCCGTCGATAAAAATGACGGAGGGGCGCTGCCAGTTGTTTCTGAAGCGGCGGTTGAGGACCTCTTTTAGCATCGCGATGTCGTTGGGTTTTTCCTCCTGATATTTGATTTTAAATTTGCGGTATTCGATTTTGTCGGCTCTGCCGTAAGTATACACTACCATAGAGCCAACCGCCAATTTGCCGGCGATGTTTGAGATGTCATAGGCTTCGAGGCGTTTGGGGATATTTTGGATAACTTTAAAGTCTTTAGTGGTTTTTTTGGCTAAGGTAATGTCGCGATGGGTTTTTAAGGCATAGAGAGTGTCTCGTAAGATTGCGGCTTTTTCGAATTTTTTTGCCTGGCTTAATTTTTTCATCCGGCGGGTCAGCTGTTGAATAATTCTTGTTTTTTTGCCTTTGAAGATGGCTTTTAGGTTGTTGATATTTTTTAAATATTCGGTTTTTGAGATTGCATTGGCGCAGGGGCCGGGGCAGAGTTTGATTTGATGATGAAAGCAGGGTTTTTTCATGTTTTTGTCGCTGTGATAAGGGAAAATGCGACGAAGAATTTTTAAGGCCTGTTCAAGTTCTTTCTTGGATTGAAAAGGGCCAAAGCTTTCTTTGATTTTGTATTTGTGCAGATTAGTTGGCCGGGTGATTTCAAGGCGGGGGAATGTCTCATCGGTGATTATAAGATAAACGTTTGTTTTATCGTCTTTTTGTTTGATGTTGTATTTGGGTTTGTGTTTTTTGATTAGCTCGGCTTCCAGAAAAAGAGCCTCTAAGGCGCTTGGAGTAATTATGTGATCGATTTTTGAAGCGTTTTGAACCAGCTGAAAGGTTTTTTTGTCGATGTCGGATCGAAGGTAGGACGCTACCCGGGTTTTTAGTATAGTTGCTTTGCCGATGTAGATGATTTTTCCAAGAGCGTCTTTGAAAAAATAAACGCCGGGTTTTCTGGGGAGATTCTTTTGTTGGGATTTAAGCGAAGAGGTCATTGGAAAATAGTTACTTGAGAGTGTTGATTATTGTTGTATACTAAAGCATAAGTTATTTTTTAAGAAAATAAAAGTCGATTATGGAACCGATAGAAGTTTTTAAGTTTAATCCTTTAAACGGAAATAAGCTTGTTGGAAAATCCGAGAATTTATTGGTGGACGAAAAGACCGGATTTCATTATTACATTTCGCCTAAACCGACGGTGAATGTTTTGATTGTTAATGATAATCAGGAAATTTTGATGACGAAAAGAGGGATTGATCCGGGTAAGGATAATTGGGACCTGCCCGGCGGTTTTGTGGATATCGGAGAGACATTGGAGGAAGCTGTAAAACGAGAAATTAACGAAGAACTGAGAGGAGAGGTGAAAAAGATCGAGTATTTCGGTTCTTTTTTGAATAGATATGAGTATTGCGGGGTTAATTATCATATCGTGGACGTTTCCTTTTTGGTGAAACTTAAAACATTGAGAGGGCTTAAGCCTAAAGATGATGTGGCCGGTTTTAAGTTTTTCAAATTAGACAAGATTCCGTTTGACCGGATCTCTTTTTGCAGTATAAGGGAGGTTTTAAAGCAATATTTGAAAAGAAACGGATTTTAATTATTGTTTTTTTTGTATCTGAAATCCAGCCAGCTGGTCAGCGAGATGAAAATTACTAAAAGCGGCAAAATTACCGGGGAATACATCGGCTGTTCAAAAAAGGAATGAATAAAGAACCAAATTAAGGAAAAGCAAATAACCGGAGAAAGCCATTCGAGATGGCCGTTTTTTTGTTTGTTTAGGTTGATAATTTTTAGATTTGTTTTGAAGCTCGACAAAAGGATCATTAAAAAGAGCAGAGCGCCGATTAATCCGATTTCGGTTAAGAATTCAAGATAGATATTGTGGGCGTTGACGGGGCTTCGATAATCGGCGCTGGGTTGGATTTCAAAGGAATAACTGCCCAGTCCGTGTCCGGTTATCGGTTTTTTGAAAAATAGATTTAAAGATTTCTGCCAGATTTCCAGTCTGGCCAGATTTGATCCTTCGGAAAGATCAAAACTGGAATAAAGCCGATCGGTGATTGGATTTTCTATAAGGATTAATGCGATAAGGGCCGTTAGGGTAAGGATTGTTAATGCGATTTTTATTTTTTTAATTTTTTGATTCAATTTTTTTAATTGATTTTTATTTTGTTTGAAGATAAAAAATGCAAATGCGGTTAATCCCCCCAGAAAACCTAAATATCCACCTCTTGAAAAGGTTAAAAATTCCGTAATCAGACTTAAACAAATTAAGAAAATTATCAGAAAAAACCCCGGATATTCTTTTTTATTTTGTTTTTGGGATAATTTTTTAAAGCTTTTTATGGCAAAAAATATCTGGATGGGGAGGCCGAAGCATAAGAAATAGCTTAGCATGTGGGGATCGGGCAGCGTTGCGAAAGTCCTCATAAGATCGAGGCCTCCGGCGTTAAAAAACCAGCTGGGGTTTTCGCTTACCGATTGAGCGGTATTGGCCCCCCAGAAAAATTTACCCAGAAATTCTGAATAGAAATTAATCAGGAAAGTGTGTCCGAAGATAAACTGGCTTAGAAATTGGATTAAACTTAATCCGGCGAGAACGCCGGTTGCTAAGGAAAGAGCTTTTAAAAGTTTTATTAAAAGTTTTTTTTGATTTTTTAACATTGAGAAAACAATGAAATAAAGAGGGAAAAAATTTAAGAAAACAAGAGTTTTTCTTAAGCCGCGTTCGGGGGTGCTGGAAAAAAAGATGCTTAGAAAACAATAAAGAAGAAATAGAATGATGAATAACGAGGTTTTGTTTATTGGGATGAAGAGATTTTTATTGATTAAAGATTTAACAAGCCAGAGGCTGAAAATAAGAATGACAAAGATTCTGGCGCTGGCCATATCGATTGAGGACGATAAGTTAAGAGCCGGCAGAAACGGCAGGAGAAAGATAAACAGAATCAGAGTTTTTTCCAGATTATGAAAGGCAAAAAAAAGCAAAATCAGTCCTAAAATAAAGCTTAGAAAATAAAGGGAAAGTTTTAATTCAAGCAGGATGATTAAAGGAGAGAGGATTAACAGGGTTAGGATAAGCTTAGTTTTTTTGTTTAAGTAGACATTTTTAAAGTAAAGGGGGAATCTGATGAATTTAAAAACAAGCATATAAATGAGCCCGAAATATTTTTTGTTGTAGTAATCCTGGGCTTTATAATAAAGCTCTTTTCTTTTCGGCCAACTGATTCGGCTTTGGCTTTCAAAATGGATGACTTTGATTTTGGGATTTCGTTTAATTGTGTAGCCGGCTTTTAAAATTCGCTTGCTTAGATCTTTATCCTCGAAGTACATAAAAAAATTTTCGTCAAAGCCTTTGAGTTTTTTAAAAATTCGGCTTTTGATGAGAAAGCAGGCCCCGGTGAACCAGGTGATTTGGTCCTTTTTCTGGGCAAAGGCGTGTTTTTGTTCAAGCTCTCTTTCTTGGCAAGAAAACTCTTCCCGGTTCTTTTCTCCATTTTTCGCCGGCGTAGCGGGCTCTAAGAGGGAGCGCGCCCCAACAGGGAGTTTGATTATTTTTGGGATTGCGACGGCGGTTTTTTTGTGCTTAAAGAGAATTTTTTCGAGTTTAAAGATGTCTTTGGTTTGGATTTGACAGTCGGGGTTTATAAATAAAAGGGATCGGCCTTTGGCTAGTTCGGCTCCTTGATTGCAGGCGGCGGCGAAGCCGAGATTTTTTTTGTTTTGGATGAAAAATCCTCTTTGGAGTTTTTTCTTAATGTTGATTCGTTTTTGGTTTTTGAATTCGCCGTTGTCGATTATGATCAGTTCGATTTTTGGGTGGGGGGTTAGATTTTTGAGGAGTCTTTTGAGGTGGTTTAGGCTATTGTAGTTTATGATAATGATGGAGATTTGGGGCATGGCGGGTTTTGTTTAGCGTTTTAATCTGGCTGCCCATCCGAAAGCCAGAAAGTAATCTTGCCACTGTTTGTCTGTTTGAGAGTATTGATTGTCAAACATAAAGTAGTCGAGCAATAATTCCCTCATTCGATTCAACTCTTTTAGCCTGGAATCTCGGACTTGTTCCTTGCTTAAATCGATTAATTCCAAAGCTCGAAACAAAGCCGCTTTGGCATATTTGTCATTGCCTTGATTTTTCCAAATGATTATTCGGTTAACCTCGCTTCCAATATTTGCCATTTGTTCGATAAAACTTAATTTTTTCCAGTCTCCGGCGGCTAATTTTTGATGTTGATAGGTCATTTTTTTACTAATTTGTTTACGACTTTGATTATTTTTTTTTGGATAATTTTATCATCAACACTTCGACTTCTATTGTTTTGTGAAGGTCTAATATTAATCATTGAGTCGAACTCAATGAATTTTTTTCCTCCGAAAAATTCCGGATATAAATTAATGCCCCATAAGTTATTTTGTTTCGACCCTTGTTTTAGTAATTCCATTTCTTGGTCTGCATGAAGCTCTGCATCGATGGCCATTATTTCTTTATCAATATCGACGACCCCCTTCACAAAAGTTCCAAACATTTGCTTTGCCATTTTCTTTAATTGGTTGATTGAAATTTTTTTATCGATAATCTCCATTTTTTGTTTAGTTAGTTTTAGTTTTAACTCATATTTAGTTTATTTTTTAAATATCTTATTAAACAATACTTCAAGATCTGCTCTTAGCCTAAGGTTTCTATATTATCCCCGCGGTGCGGGGATAATGCTTAGGTGTCTTATTAAAAAACTCAGTATGACTTCTTTGTATTTTCAATTTAATGTTTTTAATCGGAAAAAGCAAAAAATGGCTTGATTGAGTTTGGATATAATTAAGAATGTGGTAATATTTCTTTAGGAATATTGGCAGTTAAGTTATTAAAGATGAGAAACTTAAAATCATTTTTGCTAAAGAGGCATAAAATTTTAATTATAGGATTTTTTTCTTTTTTAGGCGGTATACTGTTTTTTTTGGGATTGATTTTAATAGGGTCGCTTTATTTTAATATCGGTTGCAATGGACTAGGAGATATTAAAGAAGGTGAGCAGGCATCAGCATCAGAAATTGAATATTTGAAAGAGGAAATCAAACTTATGAAAGATAGAAAAATCAAATCGGATTTAAATTACAATAAATAGATTGCAGCTTTAGAATATTTGATTAAAAATCCTTCATTATTTCTTTGGACTTAAATAAGAGAATGTGCATATAATTAAAAATGCTTTTTTGTTTTCTTAAAGATTTTTTATGAAGATTATTGATGGGAAAAAAATAGCTTGGGATTTGCGCAATGGGGTGAAAGATAAGATTAAGAAAGAGGGTTTGAGGTTGAAGCTGTGCGTGATTCGAGTGGGAGAAGATCCGGCGAGTAAGATTTATATTGGGATGAAACGAAAAGCCTGCGAGGAAGTCGGGATTGATTTTTTGGAAGTTTTTTTGGATGAAAAAGAAGTTGTTGATAATTATGTGGAAAAGAAAATTTGTCTGGTAAGCAAGAAGATTGAGGAATTGAATTTGGATAAGAGCGTGACCGGAATTTTGGTTCAGCTTCCGATTCCCAGGGTTTTGGCTAAAGAAAAAATTTTTGAATTAATTGATCCGAGGAAAGACGTCGATTGTTTGACTCCGATTAATATTGGACGGATGGTTCTAGGTTATGGCAGAGTGTCACCATGTACGGCCAAGGGCTGTATTGAATTAATAAAGAGCACCGGTATTTCGATTGAGGGCAAGAATGCGGTCGTGGTAGGTAGAAGTGAAATCGTGGGCAAGCCGGCCGCTTTGCTTTTGCTTCAAGAAAATGCGACAGTTTCGATTTGTCACAGCAAAACGAGAAATTTGGCGGAATATACCAAAAAGGCCGATATTTTGGTGGCAGCGGCCGGGGTTCCCAAATTGATTAAAGAGGATATGGTCAAGAAAGATGCGACGGTGATTGACGTTGGAATCAATCGATTACAAGATAAACTGGCCGGGGACGTTGATTTTGTAAAAGTTAAAAATAAAGCGGCTTTTGTCACTCCGGTCCCGGGGGGCGTCGGTCCGATGACGGTAGCCGAATTAATTAATAATGTTTATTTACTTGGTAAAAATTATTAGAAATGGAAATCAAGCATTTACAATTGAAATTAAAGCAAAAAATCGATAAAGAGCTGGAAAAATTTTTTGAAAAAAAACTAAAGGAGGCCGAGAAAATAGATAAGGTTTATTTTGAGGCGGTAAAAAATATCAGCGATTTAACTCTAAGAGGGGGAAAGCGGATTCGGGCCAGCTTGATGCAGTACGGTTATATGGCAGCGGGAAGGAAAAAATCAAAAGAAGTCTTAAAAGCTTCTCTTTCAATGGAGCTTTTTCATTCCTTTGCCTTAATTCATGACGATATTATAGATAATGATGATCTAAGGAGGGGTAAAATTACTTTGCATAAAAAATACGAAGCTTTAGCCACCAGCGCTTATTATCCTGATATCGAATTGTTTGGGCACTCCCTTGCGATACTTTGCGGAGATATTGCTTATAACTATGCTTATGAGGTGTTTTTAGGGGTGAAAGTTGAGGAAAAGTTAAAAATCAAGGCTTTGAAAAAATTTAACGCAATGTCGGAGTCGACAATTGTCGGTGAAATGCTTGATGTATTCGGTAATTTGAAAAAAGAAGTTACTTCCAGCGATGTCCTAAAAATTTATAAATACAAAACCGCTAAATATACTTTTGAAGGTCCTTTGTTGATAGGTTGTATCCTGGGGGGCGGTGATTCAAAGCTTAGGCGTTTGTTGTCTGATTATTCAATGAATTTGGGAATCAGTTTTCAAATCAGCGATGATATGATCGGGCTTTTCGGAACAGAAAAACAGACAGGGAAAGCAGTCGGTTCGGATATAAAGGAAGGCAAGAAGACTCTTTTGGTCGTTTCGGCCCTGGAAAGAGTCAATCGAAAAGATAAATTGCTGTTAAATAGCGTTCTGGGAAATCAAAATCTAACTAAAAAAGATTTAGCCAGAGTGCAAAAAATAGTCAAAGATTGTGGAGCTTATGATTATTGTTTGAAGCTGGCCTCCAGATATTCCTCTAAAGCGGGAAAATTGATTTTAGAAGCGGATAATTTAAATAAAGAAGTGAGTCAATATTTGATTAATCTGGCCGATTATGTGGTAAAAAGAAAAGCCTGAGTATATTTGATTAAAATGTTAAATAAATGCGAATAGACAAAACTCGAAAAATCGGTTTTTGCCAAGGAGTGAGAAGAGCCTATGATATGGTGAGAGAAAATAGAAAGTTTTTTAAACCGCCCGTGTATATTCTGGGAGATTTGGTTCACAATACCTATGTGATTCAGGAGGTGAAAAACTGGGGAATTAAAAGGGTTGGGGATTTGAGTGAAACAGGATATGAAGGCACTATGATTATAACCGCTCACGGAGTCAGTCCGGATATTATAGAGAAAATAAAGACTAAGGGGCTCGAAGTTGTCGACGCCACTTGTCCGAGGGTTACTTTTGTTATTCAAAAGGCGGTGGAATTGTTTAATCAGGATAGGATTCTGCTGGTTTTTGGCAACAAGGAGCATAAGGAGGTCAAAGCAATCAACGGAGCGATTGAGAATAAGGGTTTTGTATTTGCCGAGCTTAAAGAAATTTTTCAAAATTTCAGCCAAGCCGATTTGAGGAGGAAAAAGTTCGGTTTAATTTCTCAAACTACTAGAAATATAGATAAATTTAAAAGCATTAGTGAAATTTTGAAAAAAAAGATCCGGGATTTGGAGATTCAAGATACGATTTGTCCGGCCACTTATGAAAGACAAAAGGAAATTTCCATGAAGGCGGCTCAATATGATCTGGTTTTGGTAATAGGTTCCGAGATCAGCCAAAATACGAAAGAGCTGTTCAAAATAGGCAAAGGCTTAAATTCAAATGTCTATTTAATAGATAACGAGAGGGAATTAAAGGACGAGTGGTTTCTTGGGGGTATTGATTCGATTTTGATTTGTGCTGGAGCCTCAATGCCGGATGCGGTTATTAATAGGGTGTTTGAACAGATTAAAAAGAAATTAAAATAATATTTGATATGCTAATTTTAGATAATTTTATATGCAAAGAAAAATTAAATTGGGAGATCAAGTTTTAAATTATCGATTAAAAAAAAGTTTTAAAGCCAAATGTATTCGGCTTACGATTAATAATCAGGGCGAATTAAGCGCGATTCTGCCCTGGTTCTGCAGCTTGAAGTCTTTAGAAAAATTTTTAAAGCAAAAATCTTCCTGGATAGAAAAAAATATTAAAAAAAATATAAATAAGGATAATATTCTGGATAAAGGAACCAAAAAAGATTATCTTTTGAATAAGGAAAGAGCCAGGAGAATGGTCGAGGTTTTGATTAAGGAGTATAATAATTTTTACGGATTTGAATTTAATCGGATCTGTATTCGAAATCAAAAAACCAGGTGGGGCAGTTGTTCAAGCAACCGGAATTTGAATTTTAATTGGCGGATTGTCTGGCTGGATCCGGATTGCGCGAGATATCTAGTGGTCCATGAGCTGTGTCATTTAGAGGAGCTGAATCATTCGAAAAATTTCTGGAGATTGGTTGAAAGGCAAGTGCCGGATTATAAAATAATTAGAAAAAAATTACGAGATGTTTAAGAAACTGAGAATCGCTTTAGTCCATGATTATTTGGTGCAGTATGGAGGCGCGGAAAGGGTTTTGGAATGTTTTTGCGAGCTTTTCCCCAAAGCGCCTATTTATACACTGGTTTATAATCCAGAGGTTTTTAGTGATGTCTTTCGCGATAGAGATATTCGAACTTCGTTTTTGCAAAAGATTCCTTTTACCAAAAGCGAACATCATTTTTTCCCTTATTTAATGCCTTTGGCGGTCGAACAATTTGATTTAAGCTATTATGATTTGGTTATTTCCGACACTTCCAGTTTTGCCAAGGGCGTTATAACTCAACCCAAGACTCTTCATCTGTCTTATTGCCATACACCGATGCGTTATGCCTGGGACGATTGTCATAAATATACCCGGGAGTTCGATTATCCGGCATTTGTTAAGAAGTTTATCCCCTTTGGCATGAATTATATCCGGATTTGGGATAGAGTGGCTTCCAACAGGGTGGATCACTTTATGGCAAATTCGAATTTGGTTAAAAAGAGAATCGAGAAATACTATAAAAGACGGGCCAAGGTTATATATCCCCCGGTATTTACGGATAATTTTAAATTTAGAAAAGATCGCGATAAAGATCAGAAGGGATATTATTTAATGGTCGGGCGTTTGGTTTCCTATAAAAAGTTTGATTTGGGGGTCAAGGTTTTTAACCGGCTTGGACTGCCTTTAAAGATTGTTGGAGGAGGATCGCTTTTGAAAAAATTAAAAGCTATGTCTAAAGAAAACATAGAGTTCTTAGGACCTTTGGAAAGTTCGGGCGAGAGGTTAAGAGAGGTCTATGCCAATTGCAAGGCTTTGGTGTATCCCCAGGAGGAGGATTTTGGTTTGGTTCCCTTGGAGGCGATGGCGGTGGGGAAACCGGTTATCGCCTATAGGGCAGGAGGAGTGCTGGAAACAGTAATCGACAATCGGACAGGGATTTTTTTTGAAAAGCAGAATGCGGGTCATTTAATAAAAGCGATCAGAAAGTTTCAGAACAAAGAATTCGACAGTTCTTTTATTCAAAGGCATGCAAAGAAGTTCGGAAAACAAAGGTTTAAGGAGGAAGTGGTTGATTTTGTTGAACACAAGCTCAGGCAATCTTTACTGGATTAGTTTGGCTAAAATTTTTGCTCTTTGTTTTTTTTCTTTCCAGGCAATTGGGTCGCCTAGCTTAAAGGCTTCGGTGCCAGGTCTGGGCGAATATTTGTTTAAGAAAGCCTTGGAGAATTTTACCTTTTTGAAGACTTTTACAGTTTCATTAAATTCTTTCTCGGTTTCGCCGGGAAAGCCGATAATGACATCGGTAGTAATTTGCGTGTCGGGGATTGTTTTTTTGATTTTTGTTATAATTTTTAGATAGTGTTTTTGAGTGTATGGACGGTTCATAGCTTTTAGGATTTTGTCGCTGCCGGATTGAAGGGGGAGGTGAATTTTTCGCTCAATGTTTTGATTTGTTTTGATTGTCTCGATTAATCCGCACGAAAAATCTTTGGGGTGGGAGGTTAGGAATTTGAAGGTTATTTTCGGGAATTCCTGGGCTAATTTTTCCAATAGGATCGGGAAGGTGATTGGGGGAAACCCTTCTGTCTTCCCGATCCGGGAAGAACCCTTAAATTGAGATTTTTTTTGTGCTTTTGAGGTTAGAGATTGCCGGTTGATTTTTCTGGAGGAAGTTTTGACTGGTATGTAGGAGTAGCTGTTTACGTTTTGGCCTAAAAGGGTGATTTCCCTTAATTTTTTGTTTTTGGCGGCCTTTTTGATTTCGGTGATTATTTCATTGATTGGGCGGGATATTTCGCGGCCTCGGGCATAGGGGACAACGCAGTAGGAGCAGAAGTTGTTGCAGCCGCTCATTATAGGGATTGAGATTTTTTCGGGGTGTTGGTAGTCGGGGTTAATTTTGAGGTAGTTGCAAGAACCCACCCCGGCCTTTTCTTCATTACGGGTCTCGTCGCTCGCGAGCGCGGGGTGTTTAAAGGGAATGCATTTTTCTTCGCGCGAAACCCTTATCGATCCTCCCTTTACAGGGAGAAGGTAATGGAAGTCTTGGTTAAAGAAGTTTTTTATGTTTGTGAAGAGGTCGACTTTAGATTTCATTTTTTGTTGGACGTCTTTTCGTTCGGCGAGGCAGCCGGTTAGAATAACGAAGGTTTGAGGGTTGGATTTTTTGAGGTTATGAATTTTGTGAAAAACCCGGTTTTCAGCGGTTTGCCTTACTCCGCAGGTGACAAGAACGTTTAAGGCCGCTTTGTTGGGATTTTTAGAATATTTGAAGTTGTGGGAGATTAAAAAGGCCTTGATTCGTTCGGCGTCGGAATAATTCATTTGGCAGCCGTAGATGGTGATTGAGAAGGTTTTTAGTTTCATTTTAGACTCTTTGCCTGTAAAATTTTTTAAATTTTGATCTTTATTTAGGGCCGTAGGGTTTATTCAGTGTGCAGAGGGTTTTTGCATTTGTCAAGCCTTTATGCTTGTCGCATCATTTAGGAAGCTAACCGAAAGAGCTAGTCATTTATCAAAATGAGAACTTGGCAATTGTGATATAATTTAGATATAATAAATAATGTTTAGATTTATTAGAATTAAAATTGTTAATATGGGAAAAGAAAATAAACCTTCTAATATAGTTCAATTTCCCGAAGGAAAGATTTTTAGAACACCAGAAGAGATAGAGGAGCAAAAAAAAGCGCGCGAGTTAAATGAATCATCTGAAGATAGATTAAGGCAAGTTTTTGAAAATTTCGTTGAAGCACTTAATGATTGGGTCTCTTCAAAGGAAGGGGAGTTCGCAGCTGATTCTGTTAAGAAGTTGTGTGATTATGAAAAGTATATTAAATTTTTAGAGGATATGAAAATTGGAGATTTCGACGGGCGAGATGTTATTATTCCCGCTCTTGGAGCAGTCTCTATTTCAGAAAAGTTGCATCCTCAAATGTCGCATTTTGTAGAATTATTTTCTAGATATTTTGAAGATGATACAAATGGAGAAAAATCTATAGAGTGCATTAAGGATTTAGCTCATTTGCTTGAAGAATTTACAGCGAATTTCGGAAAGATCTTGACTAAAAAAGCAGATGACGGGATTTTTGACCGGAAGGATATAATACCGCTTATACATTTTCATAAAATCCGTTTGATGGAAAAATTTATCGATATAAATTATCAAGAAGTTAATCCAAAAGAAATTGTTGGGTCGATGTTAAAGGCGAAAATAATAATTCTTTTTTTTGAGCAGGCTAGTGAGAGAGACGAGGATAATAGAGGTCTTTTTGATGAGTGGTTAAAGGATCCTTATGTTCTTTTAGAGGCGCTGCGAGGACTAGAGGGGAGGAGATTTTTCTTTGTACCCGAGGAGGGCGAGCCTGTATATCTTGAGAAGTTAAAAAAAGAGGATGTATCTTCAATTGAAACGGCAATGACAGAAGACATAGAGTCAAAAAATCCGGGAATTCATTCTAAATTTGCAGATAAAAAGGCAAAAAATATACTGGAAGGCGTAAATAGGTATGGCCAAATGCCGTTAAAGTCAATGAAAGGCTATATAGGAAAATTGGTTGACACCCCGGAAGAGTTCGATAAGTTGATGAATAGAATTTTAGACAGTGATTGAGGACCTGGTAAAATGTTTTTGTTTAATAAAATTAAAAGAAGATTTTGATTGATATGTTTTCGACTTGACAGATTTTGGAGAGCCAATTATATTTTAAAGGTAAAAATTAAATAAAAGCAATGATAAAGGCTTAACCAACCTTTTAGCTTTCGTAAAATTTAAACCGCGTTAGAGTTTAAAAAGAGAGTCCAAATTCGATTGGAAACCCAGGTGGAACCGCCCGAAAGGGTCTTGGGGGTTTTAATTGAATTTGGGCTTTTTTTGTTGGGAATTTACCCTCCCCAACCATCCCTTATCAGAAAGGGAGTATTCAAATTTAATAACCAAAACCCTTTTTAAAAAATAAATCTTTAAATTACTTTTGGAAATGAATGAACAAGATTTACAAATTTTACTAAAAACAGAAAATGAGGATGAGCATTTGGAATTTAAGGCGGCCAAGAATAAAAACAAGGAAGTAATTTTAAAACACCTAGAACATTATGGCAAAGGTTATATGAACGAATTTTTAGATGCGCTAAAGGATGTCCAAAGACGAACTGTTAACATTTATTTATCGGAGTTAAAAGATGAAGGAAAGATTGAACTTATGGGTAATCCTCAAATTTCTAGAGGAAAAAATAAGGCTTATTGGCAATTAAAAAAAATTTAATTGCGCAGGTCTTGCGCAGGTAAAATAATTAATAATTAATTTAAAAATATGGCTAAAAATAAGGAAAAATTAGAATTTTTACGGCATTCTTTTGCGCATGTGTCGATGCAGGCGCTGGAAAAACTTTATGGGGCGATACCGGGGGTTGGTCCGGCGATCGAAGATGGCTTTTATCATGATTTTGACTGCGAGCATCAGGTGACAAAAGAGGATTTGAAAAAAATTGAAAAGCAGATGAAAAAAATCATTGGTCAAAATTTGAAAATTGAAAAAGAAGAGATGACTATTCCCGAGGCTCGCAAGTTGTTAAAAGAGAAAAAATATAAATATACTTTGGAGTTGTTGGATGAGCTTGAAAAAGAAGGCGAGAAAAAAGTTGCTTTTTATAAACAAGGAGATTTTGTTAACATGTGTAAAGGGCCTCATGTTGAAAGTACCGGCGAGTTAAATGCCAAGGCTTTTAAATTAGTAAAATTAGCGGGAGTTTATTGGAAAGGGGATGAGAAAAATAAGATGATTCAGCGGGTTTATGGGGTGGCTTTTGAAAAGCCGGAGGACTTGAAGGAGTATTTGAAGAGGCAGGAGGAGGCGGAGAAAAGAAATCACCGAAAGATTGGTCAAGAAATGGAGTTATTTAAAAATTTTAGTGAAATCGGTCAAGGGCTGCCGGTTTGGTTGCCCAATGGTTATGCTATGCGGCGGGCTTTAGAGGATTATATGATCGACATGGAGCGTAAATACGGTTATGAGCATATTTTGACTCCGGTGATTAACAAAAAGGAGCTATTCGAAACTTCCGGGCATTTGGGGTTTTTTGATGAATCTATGTATTCGCCAATAGAAATTGATAATGAGGTTTTTTATCTAAAGCCGATGAGTTGTCCGGCTGGAATGATGGCTTATAAAATGAAACCCAGAAGTTATAGGGAATTGCCAATTAAGATGGGAGAGCTTGGTAATGTATATAGATATGAACAATCTGGAGAATTACATGGATTACAAAGAGTTAGAGGGTTTACTCAAAATGATGGTCATATTTTTTGTACTAAGGATCAGTTAAAGGATCAGTTTGTTGAAGTTTTGGAAATGCTTGAGAAGTTTTATAAGGATTTAGGGTTCACTAATTATAGATATCGGATATCTTTGTCAGATGACAAGAAAGATAAGTATGTAGGAAAGAAAGAAGATTGGTTTAAAGCTGAAAAGGTGATAAGGGAAGTTTTAAAAGAGAAAGAGGTGGATTTTTATGAAGAAAAAGGGGAGGCAACTTTTTATGGACCTAAATTGGACGTGCAGGCGATAAATGTTTTTGGCAAGGAAGACAGTATTTCGACAATTCAGGTTGATTTTAATTTGCCGGAGCGTTTTGATCTAACTTATATTGACAAAGACAAGAAAAAGCAAAGACCTTTTGTGATTCATCGAGCCTTGATAGGTTCTTTTGAAAGATTTTTTGCCTTCTTGATCGAATATTATGCCGGGAAGTTTCCGCTTTGGATTGCGCCGGTTCAGGTTGCTGTTCTGCCTGTTTCCGATAAATTTAACGATTATGCAGAAGAGCTTAGGTTAAAATTAGCGGACCAGAGGCTTAGGGTGAAAGTTTTTGATGAGGATGAATCGCTTGGAAAGCGGATTAGAAATGCTCAAAAGCAGAAAATCCCTTATATGTTGGTGGTTGGGGAGAAGGAAATGAAGGCGGGGGCTGTGGCGGTTAGGAGTCGGGATGAGGGGGAGCTTGGGGTTATGAAGTATGGGGAGTTTGAAGGGAAGGTTTTGCAGGAGATTCAAAGAAAAACCCATTAAGTTAAGATAAAAAATAATTTGTTATGATCTTATTAATTGAAATAAAAGATTCATTGGTCGAATTGAAATTGAAAGAGGGTGAAAAAACTGTGGATAGTTTGGGCTGGCGGGATGATCGAAGTTTGAGTGAAAAATTGCTTCCTAAAATCGATGAGCTGTTAAAGCGAAATAATCTTCAAGTGAAGGACTTAGAGGAGGCAAGGCACAAGATTAATCTGGATGAAACTTATTCGACTTATCGGATAACCGAGGCTACGGTTAAGACTTTGAATTACTGCCATGTCGCTCGCGAGCGACGTGACGTACTTTAATTTTTAAGTTATTTTATTTTGATTGTTTCTTTGATTTTATTTTTGTTGTTTTCGACCTCTACGGCAAAGACTGTTATTGAATTTTCGTCAACTTTGACAAAGGAGAAAACATCGCCCTCGCTTTGGTCGTCGTATTTGGGGCTGTTGCCGGTGTTGCCGGACAGGATGTAGTGAACACCGTTTACGGCCTGATATTCAAAGCTGTTTTCATGGCCGCTTATTACAAGATCGACGTTGTATCTTTCAAAAATCGAGACAAGGACGCTTCTTTCCGGTTCGCTGCAGCTCATGTCATGGCATTCTTTCTTGGATTCTTTAAAGAAAGTTACCGGCGGAACATGCTGGATTACGATAATATTTTCTTTGTTGTTTTTTTTTAGGTCGCTTTCGAGCCATTGAAGTTGTTTTTGGTCGACGGAATAAAGTTTTGGATAGCCGGTTGAAAGAATTACAAAATGGGTATTCTGATAATCAAAAGACATATAAAGTTTTCTTGGTTCTGTTGGTTTGTATTGCTTGTTCCAGAAGATTTCGGACCAGAGATCTATACAAGGGACCCCACATTCAATGTCATGTTTATCAAGACAAATGTAATACTCTTGATAGTATTTTTCAATCAGACTTTTGAGATTTTTTATTTTGGATTCGGCGTTTTTATGAGCCGTTATTACATCTCCGGTGAAGATGACAAAATCCGGTTTTAGTTTTCGGCTGTTTTCCAGAATGGAAATGAGCTCGCTGTTGAATCCGGTAGGCGCGTTATAGCTCTCTGCGTCTCCAATGGCCACAAAACTAAAAGGTTTAAAAATTTCGATTTCTTCATACATAGGCTCGGCCAAAGGGATTGCTGGTTCGTAGGTTTTGGGTGTTAAATCCCAATTCAGAGAGAAATGATCGCCGCAATCCAAAAATTCCTTTTGACGATCGGTGTCCTGGTCAATATATCGAATTTCCTTGGTTTGGGAGAATCCGATTAGAGTGTTATAAATCAATAAAACAGCCGCTAAAATCAAAGTCAAACTCAAAATAAGAATGCTTTTTCTATTAAATATTTTTTGAATTCTGCCTCGCATTTTTATTTTTAATTCGTTTTATTTTATGGTGCTCGGCTTGTTTAGTTGGCTTTCTTAAGGCTTACTTTATAAACGGGTTCATAATCGTTGTCGTATTTGTCTTTGACCTCGATGCTCTTGCCCTCCATAATATTGGTGATTGCAATGTCGCTAATCATTTGCTCTAGTTCTTTGATCTGCTCGCTCAATTTTTCAAGCTTTTCGTAGCGGCTGCCCATTTGCTGCTGGATCATGGTTTCGATTTGTTTTTTCTTTTCGCTTAATTCTTTTTGTTTTTCTTTAATCTCTGTATATTCTTCATCGTTGGCTAGCGAGTCTCGATATTCTTTCATAATTTCCTTTTTGGTTTCTTTGATTTGCTGCAGTTCGTCGAAAACTTCTTGGATGTTTTTCATAGTTGGTTGTTTTAATTATATTAATATATCTTTAAACTTTTTGAAAATAAAAGGGTTAAATGAGGAACCCGCGCCAAGCGCGGGTTCCCGATCAGGAAATTTGTAATCGTTGATTGAATTATGGGATTTTTAATTGGTTAAGGTTAAAGATACCTTTGGTTTGGATTTTCAATTCGGCTAGATCCCGGGTCTTGAAGCTCTACAAATTCGCGGCTGATTATTCTAAGCAGTAAATAAGCGGTTACGATAATTAATATTCCGGCGATTGCGGCAAACATTGTTTCTTTGGCTTTGGCCGTAGCGGAGGTGTTGCCGGCCGAGGTTAGGTATTGAAAGCCACCGATTACAAACATTAAAGCTCCCAAAAAGCCGGCGATTAAGGTAATGAAAAAGTAAATTCGGTCGATGTAGCTTGTGAAGGTTATAGGTTGGTTGGCGATACTTGGGCCTCCCGGAATGTCGACTTCAACCGGCCATCCTTCGGGATCCGTTTCCATCGCTGGAGTATCACCACCGCTGCTCGTACTACCGCCGCTTGTACCACCATCGCTCGTACCACCATCGCTTGTACCACCATCGCTCGTACCACCATCGTCCGTACCATCATCGCCCGGATCACCCCCGATAACCGTAGTTCCCCTCGGCTTGTTTCCGTTTGTAGTTTTACCTGTATTTATTGTTGGTTTTGGGTCTTGGCTTCCGTTTTTTATTTCCTCGTAGTCTTCACAGAAAAGTTCTGTATTATGAGGATCACTAACTACTTCACAAATCTGATCTGTATTTTCGACATTTCTCAAATATTCATAAGCCGAAAAGCTTCCGTCGTCATTTTGTTTGCAGTATGTTTCATAAAGCTGATCTGTACTTTTTTTTGTTAAAATGGCATCGTCCGGGGGGCATTCGCCGGCGGCAAAAGTTTTTCCCGCAAATAAAAAATTAAATAAAAGGATTAAGATTAGGAAATAATTTTTTTTCATTGAATGATTTTTAATTTCAACCTCCTTTTTTGGCTTTGGCTATTTCGAGCAGTTGAGCCGGGTTGGAGGTGATTATTTGATCTTCCGTATAGGAAGCGACTACTTTGATGGCGGCGTGTTTTAAGCCGGCAAACATGATTCCTTCTCCGACACTGCTTTCCAAAAGCAGAAACTTTTCTTGCTCGGTTAAATAGAAGGTTTCGGAAACAACATCAATCGAGGAGGGCGATTGTTTCAATAGAAGCTGCAGAGAGGAATTGGAAACGATCGGTTTGCCGTATCTTGATCCGATAAAATCACTGACATCCTGAGTGATGGTTGTGAGGCCGGTGTAGTATTTTCTGCATCTTTTGGCGATCTGGAACATAAAATTGCCAGCATCTTCATGTTGCATCATAATCCAGGCTTCGTCAACAACTAAAAGTCTTTTTTTAAGCTCTGAGCGGATTTCGTTCCAAATGTATTGCAGAACCAAATACATGGCGGTCGGCCGCAAAATTTCCTCCATATCTCTTATATTAAAAACGATTAGTTGATTGTCAAGTTTGACGTTGGTTCTTTGATTTAAAAAACCGGCAAAAGTTCCTTTGGTGTATTTTTCAAGTCTGGTTGCCATATCCTCGGCTCCGCTCATATTTCTAAGCACGTCATATAGAAGCGACATTGTAGGAGGGTCTTGAATGGCTTGTTCGAAATTTTCCGATTTCGGGTTAATATCTTTGGCGGCGTAAGTTTCTCTGACCGCTCGATCCAGAATCGAATCCTCCTCAGGAGTAATATTGCCCAGGATGATTTTTAAAAGCCCTAAGATGCTTGCGATGTTTCCTCTAAGCAGATCTTCGGAATCCTCTCCTTCTTGAGGCTTGGGGATATCGAAGGGGTTAATGTTGTTTGGTGAATTAAGCGAGATTTTGATAAAAGTTCCGCCGACCGCATCGCAGAGGTGTTTATATTCCTTTTCCGGGTCGATGGCGATAACTTGGGTGCCGAGCATTAAAGATCTTAAAACTTCCAGTTTGGTGGCGTACGATTTACCGGATCCGGATTTGGCGAAAATGACCATGTTGGCGTTTTCCAGTTTAAATCTGTCAAAAAGGATCAAGCTGTTGTTGTGGCGGTTAATGCCGTAAAGGATGCCTTCATTGGAGCTTAAGTTTGAAGAGACGAAAGGGAAACTGGTCGATAAAGGGGAAGTGTTTAAATTGGTTGAAGCGTCAAGTTCGTCATTGCCTAAAGGCAGGTTAGAGGCAAATCCCTGCTCCATTCTAAAAATCGAGGGTTTGATATAGATCAGCCTTGATTCAAGCAGAGCCTCGATTGAGGACTGCAGATCCTCGATTTCTTTTTCCGAGCTTCCATAAAGGGTAATATAGCAGCCGAATCTGAAAAATCTTTCCGTTCCCTGTTGAAGTTGGTTTCTCAAGCTTTCGATATCCTCCAGGGAAGTTTCCAGCATAGGGTCTCTAATTTGGCCGGCTTTTGCTTCCATGCTCATTCGAGACTGGACCTGGGTAGAGGTTTTTCTTAAGGCTTTCATAATGGTGTGAGTTTCCACCGGATGAATGAACATTGAAACATCGACCATTTTGTCGATATTAATTATAGGTGAAAACCAGCCGGTTTGGAGATATCGCGGATAGCTTACCACGAATAAGGTTCTTACAAATTTGTCGCCTATTCTTAATTTGCTTGGATCAACAGCAAAAGAGGCGGGGGCGATTAAGTCTTTAACCGTTGCCAAACCTTTTTGATAGATTTTTTCCGCATCCAGGGTTTCCGGATCGATTTTCTTTTTTTGTTTTTTCTTTTTGGAAAATAAGCCCATTAATCTTTTTCAATATTATTTAATTATATAAAGATGTTTTTACCGCCATCTCTTCCAGCGGCGCCATCCCCAGTCTTTCTATAGAAGTTGGATTATATAATGAATAATATAATTCTATCAACTCCTGGGTGCTTAAGGGGACCATTCTTACACCGATGCCGTTTAGTCCGTACTGAATATATTCCACTCTTTGGTAAAGCTGATCTTTGTAAATTTCAAAACTTTTCTTTTCCTGTTCCACCATGGTTTTTTTAGGGGTGAAGATTTCGTAGAATTTTTCTTTTAAAGTGCTTTTTTTGTTTTCGACCGGTGAAAATGGAATAACGATGTAAAAATTTTTGTTAACAATATCGGTCATATTGCCAAGGCTGCTTATAAATTTGATGTAGTCTTCCATTTGAAGCTGCAACAGTTCGTTGATTTGTTCTTTGGAGCGGGCTTCCAGTTGGGCTATGTAGTCCCCCAGGTTGACTTTTCTCGAGGAAATAAAGATTTGGATTGGAAAGTCCAGAGAATTTAGAAAGTTTTGATAATAGGTGATTATAGCGTCCTGCTCTTCGGATGATTTAAGGTCAAAGTTGATTGAAGAAACCATTAGAACGGCTCTTAGGGATCCGTTTTTTAAGATAACCGTGCCGTCTTTGATTTGTTCAATATCCAGGAATTGTTGAGTGCTTTGGGCTTTGCTTTTATTTTTGACTAATTGTTTGGAATGAAGTGATTCTTGACTCATTTATTTTTGCCTTAAATTTAGACTGTTCTTAGACTGTTTCAGGATAAAAGA